>NZ_JBHWWZ010000003.1:0-228316 GCF_042730275.1 Rhodococcus sp. NPDC060086 | reverse complement strand
ACAGCGCGGCGGCGCGGGCGGCCGCCTCCTGGCCGGCGACCCGGCCGAGGACCAGCGCGTGGGCCACGGAGTTGCCGCCGCCGACGTAGCGTTCGCCGAGGAGTCCGCCGGCGGCCTCGCCCGCCGCGTAGAGCCCCGGCAGGGCCCGGCCGTCGGTGCCGAGCACGCGGGTGCGGGCGTCCACCTCCAGGCCGGTGTGGGTGCAGACCAGTTCGGCGGGGCGGCACTCCATCCGGGAGTGCCGCCCCTGAGGCGTTGTGGATCCGTGCTCAGTTCTTCCAGGGCTCGGTCACACGGCCGGACCAGTTGGCGAGACGTTCGGTCGCGCCCGCGGCCGGAGCGGGATCCACCACCGGGCCGAACGGAACGGGCCCGCCGCGCGGGGTCTCGGGGAGCGCACGCTGCATGATGCCGAGCGCTGCGTTCGCCAGGTCCGGGTCGGCTTCCGCGGGCTGCCCTGTTGCGGCGGCCAGGTCCCATCCGTGCACGAGTGCTTCGTTGAGTGCGATGAGGACTGCGGCGCGTCCCGGGAAGGTGCCCCAGGGGGCGGTGACGACGGTGTCGAGCAGCGCGTCGTCGTTCCACACCTCCCAGTAGTGGTCGGCGCTCGTGCGCAGTGCGGCGACCCATCCGTCGTCGGGTGCGGTGAGCACTTCGGGAACGGTCAAGGGGTCGCCGCCTGCGCCGATGACACGGCCCCTGTCGATGGTGGATACCAGGTGCCCGATCAGGGAGCGTACGTCGAACTCGGGGCACGGTGTCGGGTCGGTGAACTGGGCCGACCGGACTCCGTCGATGAGTCCGGCCACCCAGTTGAGGGCGTCGCGGAACAAGGGGCGCGGGTCTGTCTGCATTGTGGTCATGACACAGAGCGTGCGCCTCGAACACGACACCCTCTGTCAGGTATATCCGCTCCGATTCGACAGCGGGGAAATCACCTCGCTGTCACGGAATGCTTGTGCTTGGCTTCGTAGAGCTTCGCCCACTCGGCGCGCGATCGGATCGACACGTCCACGTCGGTCGCCTTGGCTCGCAGCGCCCCGACGGTTGCGTCCTCGCGCTTGATCTTCGAGAACGGGTCCCAGTCGAAGAAGCGGCAGGAGTTCTGCCAGGTGATCTTGTCGATCTCGGGGTCGGTCGCGCCCGCTGCCTCCAGTTCGCCGAGAACCTTCTCCGGCGCATCGGGCCAGAAGCAATCGGAGTGGGGGTAGTCGCACTCCCACGCGATGATGTCGATTCCGATCTCGTGGCGCAGCTTCAGCGCAGTGGGATCGGTGACGTAGCAGGCGAGCGAATGCTCCTTGAAGACCTCGCTGGGCAGCTTGCCGCCGAAGTCGCGACGAAGCCAACGCTGGTTGGTGTAGTGCCGGTCGCAGCGGTCCAGGAAGAAGGGGATCCAGCCGATGCCGCCTTCGGAGAAGGCGAACTTCAGATCGGGGTAGGAACGCATGGCCGGACCCCACAGGAGGTCCTGTGCGGCGATGGCGGAGATCTGGGTGGCGAGCACGATCAGGTTGTCGATCGGTGCGTCCTTCGCCATCGAGATCGCGCCGAACCCGGAGCCGATGTGCAGACACATCACCACGCCCTCGTCGGACAGGGTCTGGAACACCGGGCCCCAGTAGTCGATGTCGTGGTAGCTGGGCAGTCCCTCCAGGTGGGGGAGTTCCGGCATGGTGACGGCCCGGCAGCCCTTCGCCGCGACACGGCGGATCTCGTCGCACATCGCAGGTACGTTCCACGTGGGCAGGAGGGCGAGCGGCAGGAATCGGTCGGGGTAGGCGCCGCACCATTCGTCGATGTGCCAGTCGTTGTAGGCCTGCACCATCACGATGGTCACCTCGGCCTGGTGCTGGTTCAGGTGACGGGCCGAGAATCCGGTGAAGGTGGGGAAGCACATGGATCCGACGATGCCGTTGCGGTCCATGTCGCGTACGCGCTCGTGGATGTCGTATACGCCGGGGCGCATCTCCGCGAAGCTCGCGGGGTCGCGGCCCCATTCTTCTGCCGGCCACGACACCACCGCGTTGAGTCCGCTGACGCCGGTTGGTTTCCCCTGGTAAACCCACTGATCGACACCTTGCTCGGTGACGATGACCTTGGGTGCCTCGTCCTTGTACTTCGCCGGAACGTGGCGGGCGAACATGTCGGGTGGTTCGACAACGTGGTCATCGATGCTTACGAGAATCATGTCGTCGAGTTGCATTGTCACTCCTGGTGCTGCTTGTCACATAGTGGCTAACTCTGTTGTACCGTTCACAGACATGACCGTCTCCACACAATCGGCCATACATCGTGCAGGATCGGACAACGTCAAGAATCTGCGTCGCAGCGCAGCCGTGACCGCCGGGAGTTACCTCTACGAGGGCGGCAGTCTCGTCACGGACTGGCACAGCCACGACATGCATCAGATCGAGTACGCCGTGGGCGGCGTGGTCGAGGTGGAAACCGCGACCACCCACTATCTGCTGCCACCCCAGCAAGCGGTGTGGATACCCGCGGGACTGCGGCATCAGGCGACCATGAGCCCCAGGGTGCGTTCGATCGCCGTGATGTTCGATCCGGAACTGGTGCGATTCCACGGTGAACGCGCCGCGGTCCTCGACGTCTCCCCACTGATCCGGGAAATGATCATCTACGCGCAGCGGTGGCCCGTCGGCAGGCTCTCCGACGACGCAGCCGCAGAGGGCTTCTTCGCGACCCTCGGCGGTCTCGTCCTCGACGCCATCGACTCCGACGAAGCACTGCTCAGCCTGCCGATGTCCCACCACCCGGTGGTGCACGACGCCATGGCGTTCACGAAGGCGAATCTCCACGACGTCACCATCGGCGAGGTCGGCCGCGCGGTGTCGGTATCGGATCGCACCCTGCGCCGACTGTTCGACGAGCACGTGGGGATGTCGTGGCGCACCTATCTGCTCCAGGCCCGGATGCTGCGCGCGATGGCGCTCCTCGCCTCGCCCGAGCAATCGGTGCAGGAAACCGCCCGTGCCGTCGGGTTCGACAACGGAAGTTCGTTCGCTCGGGCGTTCAGCGACTTCTGCGGTCAGTCCCCGTCGTCGTACCGACACCGCAGCGCAATCGAACGATCCTGATCTCGGGGCGCCGAACACGACACTTCGTGTCAGGTTTCGGTGCCATGATCCGGGGATGCGCGCTGAACGATTGCTGTCGCTGGTGTTGATGCTCAGAAACCGGGGGAGGATGACCGCTCCGGCAATCGCCCGCGAACTCGAAGTATCGGTGCGGACGGTCCTGCGCGACGTCGAGGCGCTGTCGTCGGCCGGTATCCCGGTGTACGCAGAACGCGGCCCCCACGGAGGGTTCGCGTTGCTTCCCGGATTCACCACCGACCTCACCGGGCTGACCGTCGACGAGGCAACCGCGTTGCTCGCCGCGAGTACTTCCGCAGATCCGTCGGCCCTCGGCATGGCGCCTGCGTTCGCAGCCGCGATGCGGAAGGTCACCGATGCACTGCCCGAGGCGGGGCGCACAGCGGCGCTCCGGGCATCGGAACGGATCCTGGTCACCGGGTCCGGATGGATCACGGAGACTCCGGTCGATCCGAACCTCGGCCGGGTGCAGCAAGCGGTGTTCGACGGCATGCGCCTCCGAATCCGGTACCGCCCGCGCGGACGAGAGTCCGGGTGGCGGACCGTCGACCCGATCGGTCTCGTCAGTGCCGCTGGACGGTGGTACCTGGTGGCCGCGCATCGCGGTGAGGAACGCACGTACCGGTTCTCGCGCATCGACGAAGTGAAGGTGCTGGACGTGCCTGCCGAGCGTCCCGCCGACGTCGATCTCGCCGAGATCTGGAATCGCAGGCGGGCCCAGTTCCGCGCGGGCATCTCCACCGTCTTCGCGACCGTGCGGGTACGCGAGAACCGCCGAGATGAACTCGCTGCGGTCGCGATCTCCCTCACCGCGTGTGGTGCGGACGGCTGTCATACGGACGGTGAGGGATGGTGCCGCGCCGAGGTGGAATTCGGCGGTTCGGGTCATGCGGGAGCAGTGATGTGGCAATTCGGTGAGGACGCCGAGCTCCTGTCGCCGCCCGAACTGCGCGACGAGATCCGCACGCAGGCGCTACGGCTTTCGACACGCCACGGATGACCGGGTGGTGCAGCTTTCGTCGATTGTCCGCGAACAGGAGACTGCGGTGCAGTCGACGGCGTAGGTTCGGGCCAGACCGTAGTTTCGGGCCAGATGGAGGGAATCACTATGCCGACACGGAGTGCACGGACCGCATGGAACGGTGGACTCGAAGACGGGTCGGGGCAGGTCGAATTGACCAGCTCGGGGCGCGGCACATTCGACGTGTCGTTCCCGAAGCGAGCGGCCGACAACGCCGACGGTACGACGAGCCCCGAGGAGTTGGTCGCCGCGGCCCACTCGACATGCTTCGCGATGCAGTTGTCCGCAGTGATCGCCGAGGCCGGGGGTACCCCGCAGAGCCTCGAGGTCAATGCCGATGTGTCGCTCGGACCGCACCCCGAGGGCGGGTTCAGGCTGACCGAGATCAAGCTGACGGTCCGCGGTGAGGTCGAGGGCCTCGACGCCGCAGGTTTCGCGAAAGCAGCGGAGACCGCAAAGGAGACCTGCCCGGTGAGCCGCGCGCTGACAGGTGTCCCGATCACGCTCGACGCCGCGCTCGAATCCTGACCGAGAGCTCGGTCGGAGACGGTGGCCGGGGAACAACCCCGGCCACGACGTCGTTGATCGAGCCGTGACCTCACCTGCCGGAACCGTACCTCCCACCGCCCACGTCGAAATCTGGTCCGACATCGCATGCCCGTGGTGCTACATCGGCAAGCGCAGATTCTCGGATGCACTCGCCGACTTCCCGCAGCGCGACCGGGTCTCGGTGACGTGGCGGTCGTATCAGCTTGCGCCCGACACCCCGGCGGGACTGCGGAAGCCCGAGATCGAGGCGCTGGTCGAGATCAAGGGGATGCCCGCCGAGCAGGTGCGACAGATGTTCGCCCAGGTGGCCGGGTCCGCCGAGCAGGTCGGGCTGGATATCGACTTCGACACGGTGATCGCGGCGAACACCTTCGACGCGCACCGGCTGCTGCACATCGCCGGCGACAAGCGCGAAGATCTGCTCGAGGCGTTGTTCCGCGCGCATTTCGTCGACGGCGAGGTCGTCGACGATCGTGACGCGCTGGTGCGTATCGCCGTCTCGGTGGGACTGGATGCAGATCAGGTCCGCGCGGATCTCGAGTCCGGCGCCGCTGCAGACTCCGTGCGCGCCGATCTCCTCGAAGCCCGGCAGTTGGGTGTCACGGGCGTTCCGTTCTTCGTCGCCAACCGCGCGGTCGCGGTGTCGGGTGCGCAGCCGAAGGACGTGTTCGTCGCGTTGCTCGAACGTGCGATCTCCGACGCCGAAAGCGCGGAGCTGTTTCCCGCGGAGGACGCCGACGGGTGTTGAGGGGCCGGACAGGGACCGATCCGCACACTTACGGCGGACCGGCGACGATCCCGTCGAGATAGCGCCGAGTGATCCGATGCTGAACCAGGCGGCCGAGCGGACCCGCGATCCGGGTGTACCAGCGTGCCGAGCGGGAGAAGGCCGTGATTCGGGCGGTGACTCGCCCGTCGGTGTCGCGTTCGACGACGAAGGTCTCTTCACCGCTCTCGGGGTGCCCGGTCAGCGTTCCGTACGAGAAACCTCGGCGGCCGGGTTCGTCGATGACGTCGACCACCCGGCACCACGCAGCCGAGCGGATCGGCCCGACGCCCCATTCGAGACACACGTCGACTCCGGGAGCGGGTGCCGGGGTCCCGGGCGCCACTCGAATACCGGCTGCGCGGTGCATGTGCCAGCCGAACAATCGTGCGACGGCAGCATCGAAAATACGGTCGCCACAGCCGATTTCGCGTTCGATCGTGAAGTGCCGATAGCCGGCCGGGGGGGAGCCCCGGCCGGCGCCGACATCGGGGTAGGTGAACTCGCGCCCGGATTCACCGGGCACGGGCATCAGGACTTCTTGACGTCGAGGACGACCTCGAACTCGAGCAGCGATGCGCCCGACGCAACAGGCTTCTTTGCCTCGCCCGCATGGGCTGCACGGGCATCGCCGTCGCGCCATGCAGCGAAGTCCTCTTCGGTCTCCCACTGGGTGACGACGAAGTAGCGGGTCTCGCCCGCCGTCGGGCGAAGGAGCTGGAATCCGAGGAAACCCTTGGAACTGTCGACGGTGTGCGCGCGATTGGCGAACCGCTTCTCCAGTTCGGGGCCTGCGCCCTCGGGGATCTCGATTGCGTTGATCTTCACGACTGCCATGCGCGCGAGCATACTCCGCTACCTTGGGCGATTGTGTTGCACGACGAGGGTGGTAGCGGACGTCCGATCCTGCTGTTGCACGGATTGATGGGAAGCGCGCGTACGTGGCGCCGCCACGTGTCGTGGCTACGAGAGCACGGGCACGTCCACACCTTCGATGCGGCAGGGCACGGACGCCCTGCGCCCGCGGAGTTGACGACCGACGCGTTCGTCGCGGATCTGGCGTCCCGTCTCGACAGGTTCGACGAGCCACTCGTGGTCATCGGGCATTCGATGGGCGCGCTGCACGCGTGGTGCCTCGCCGCCGCACATCCCGACCGGGTGGCGGCACTCGTGCTCGAAGACATGGCCCCGGACTTCCGCGGTCGTACGGCAGCGAACTGGGCCGCGATGATCGAGCAGTGGCCGCAGCCGTTCCCCACCGAGCAGGCGATGATCGACTTCTTCGGCCCGGTGGCCGGGCAGTACTTCCTCGATTCGTTCGAACGCCGCGACGACGGCTGGTATCTGCACGGCGAGGTCGCGACGTTCCGCGACATCTCGGATGAATGGGGCATCCGCCACTTCTGGGAGGAGTGGCGCTCGATCCTGATACCGGCGTTGCTCGTCGAGGGCGAGTTCACCATCACCCCGGAAGGGCAGATGCGAGAGATGGCCGATCAGCCGGGCGCCGAGTACGTGCGTATCGCAGGCGCCGGACATCTCGTTCACGACGACAGACCCGACGAATACCGCGCAGAAGTGGAACGGTTCTTGAAGGCCCTCGACTGACACGCCGGGCTCTCGATCAACGAGCGCCTTCCCCGGCGAGGGCGAAGCGCCCGTCGTCGGTCTGTTCGACGAGTCCGTCGACGAGCAGCGAGTGCAGTGCTCGGTCGCGCTGTCCGGTGTCGGTGAGCCACACCTGATCGAGTGCCGGACGCTCGACGGGTGTGTCGCTGTCGCGGAGCACCGCCATCAGCTTTCCGCGGACCTGTCGGTCGGTGCCTGCGAACTTCTGCACTCGCCGCGGCGGGCCGTCGTGGGCCGGCCGGCCGGCCTGGACCCACGCGCATTCGGGTAGCGGGCACAGGCCACAATCCGGGTTCCGCGCGGTGCACACCGTCGCTCCGAGTTCCATCAGCGCGGCCGAGAACGTCGCGGCTCGCGCGCGAGTGCGAGGCAACAATTCCTCGACATCTGCGAGGTCCCTTCGGGTGGAAGGATTCCCGGGCTCCGCGTTGCCGTGGACGGCCCGTGCGACGACTCGCCGCACGTTGGTATCGACCACCGGAACCCGCTGCCCGTACGCGAAGCATGCGACCGCCCGCGCCGTGTACTCGCCGACCCCGGGCAGCGACAGCAGGACGTCGACGTCGTCGGGGACCCGATCGTCGTGCTCGGCAGCGAGGACTCCGGCGCATTCGTGCAGGCGTAGCGCCCGGCGCGGATATCCGAGCTTGCCCCACGCCCGCAGAACCTCGGCCTGATTCGACGCGGCCATCGCGGAGGGAACCGGCCAGCGCCGCACCCACTCCTCCCAGATCGGCGCGACCCGCACGACGGGAGTCTGCTGCAACATGACCTCCGACATCAGGATCTGCCAGCCCGTCACGCCCTCGTTGCGCCACGGGAGATCCCGTGCCTCGGCGGCGTACCACCGCAGCAATATCGCGGAATCGACCGGCATCTCTCGTCTCCTTCTGTCGCAGCATGCGGTGTTGTTCACCGGGCGGGAACATATCCGCGTGAGTCCGGTCATCAGCGCAGGTGAATAATGTGCCTATGCCGAACTCGAATCCCATCTCAGCCTGGAAGGCCCTGACCGAGGGTAATCAGCGATTTGTCAGCAACACCCCGCTGCACCCCAGCCAGGGCATCGACCGCCGCGCGGAACTCGTCAACGGTCAGAACCCCACGGCCGTCCTCTTCGGGTGCGGCGACTCCCGGGTTGCTGCCGAGATCATCTTCGATCAGGGGCTGGGTGACATGTTCGTCGTCCGCACCGCGGGCCATGTCATCGACAGTTCCGTGCTGGGTTCGATCGAGTACGCCGTCGAGATCCTCGATGTGCCCCTCATCGTCGTGCTCGGTCACGACAGCTGTGGTGCAGTCGGTGCGACGCTCGAGGCGCTCGACGGCGGTGAGGTTCCGTCGGGCTTCATCCGCAGCATCGTCGAGCGGGTCGCCCCGTCGATTCTCCTCGGACGTCACGAAGGCCTCTCCACGGTCGACGAACTCGAGGCTCGTCACGTGGTGGAAACCGGCAAGGTGCTCAACGAACGATCACGGATCATCGCCGAGCGCATCGCCGATGGTCGGTGCGCTGTCGTGGGCGTGACCTACAAGCTCGACGACGGTCACGTTCAGCTGCAAGGCCACATCGGCGACATCGGTGTGACCTCGGACTGACGCGACACGCCGACGACCATGTGGCTATCGTCCGAGCTGGGACATACCGTGTGAAGCGTGCTTGAACCCAACGGCCCACTTCCCCCCGAGATCTACCGGCGTCGCCGCGTTCTTGCGATCGTCGTTGCGGTGGTCGTGCTGGCGTTGGTGATCTGGGCAGTTCTGGCCTTCACCAGCGGTGATGATCCGGAAACGGAACCTACCGCCTCCGAGACCACGATGTCCGAGACCACCACGTCCGCACCGGACGGCGCCGGCGTAGAAGCCGGAGCCGAGACCGGCTCGGGCGTCGCCGGTTCGGGCGCTGCCGCATCCTCCGGCGAGAACGACGCGGATTCGTCCGCGTCGTCCTCGACCTCGGGTGCTGCCGAGTCGGGCCCGGGGGCGGGCACCACCCCGGCCTCGGCATCGACGGCTCCCGGGCAGTGTTCCGATCAGTCGCTCGCAGTGCGAGTGACGGCAGGCGAGCCGAACTACCAGGTCGGGACCGAGCCCGAGTTCACGATCGTCATCACCAATATCGGGACTGCCGCGTGCGAACGTGATCTCGGTGCAGGACTCCAGCAGGTCCTCGTGTACACCCTCGACGGCAACAACCGGGTGTGGGCGAACACCGATTGCTTTCCCGACTCGACCGCCGACCTGCGGTCGCTCGCGCCCGGCGATCAGGCGGCGTTCACGGTGCAGTGGTCGGGCACGACGTCCGAGCCCGGGTGTGAGGCACCGAGGGAGCCGGTCGGGCCGGGTGCGTACACGGTCGTCGGGCAGCTCGGGGGCCTGCGCAGCAGCCCGGAGCCGTTCAACGTCACAGCGTGAGTCGGACGCGTCGTCGTCGGCGCTAGTCGTAGTGGGTGATCGACGCCTCGGCCAGGCGTGAGAGTCCTTCGCGGATGTACCGAGCCCACAGGGCACCGATTCCTTCGACGGCCTGAAGATCCGCGGCTGTCGCGGCGAGGAGACCCTGCAGGGTTCCGAAGGCGCTCACCAGCCGATCGATCTGACGTGCCCGCAGCCGCGGTACGCGATTGAGGACGCGGTATCCGCGCGGGCTCATTGCAGTGTCGAGTGCTTCGATGGTGTTCGGGTATCCGAATGCCCGCGCGAGCGTCGTGAGGTCCAGCAGATCGACGTCGGTCAGGCATCCCAGCGCATCGAGCGCCTGCTCCACGTCGAGGACCGACGGGGAATCGGTTCCCGACAGGTAGTCCAGCACGAGCAACTGCCGGGCGAGTTGATTGTCGCCGACGAGTTCTTCGAGTTGCAGCGCGAGCTGTCGCCCGTCGGTTCCGAGTTCGAGCACGTCCTGCTCGATCTCTACCGACAGGCGATGCATCATCTCGAGGCGCTGCGCGACCGTGAGCGCATCGCGCAAGGTCACGATGTCTTCGATCTCCACCACCGAGAGCTGTCGGGTGACCTCGTCGAGACGGGCCTTGTATCGCTCGAGTGTCGCGACGGCCTGGTTGGCGCGGGAGAGGATCATCGCCGAATCGTCGATGACGTGCCTGCGTCCCTCGACGTACACGCTGACGATGCTCATCGACTGGCTCACCGAAACCACCGGATATCCGGTCTCGATGGCGGTGCGTTCGGCCGCGCGGTGCCGGGTCCCGGATTCGACGGTGGGAATGCGGTGGTCGGGTACGAGCTGCACGTTCGCGCGCACGATGCGGGTGCCGTCGGTGGACACCACCACCGCGCCGTCCATCTTCGACAGTTCGCGGAGCCGGGTGGGGGCGAATTCGACATCGAGTTCGAAGCCACCGTCGCAGATCGATGCGACGTGCTCGTCGAAGCCGAGCACGATGAGCCCGCCCGTTCGGCCTCTCAGAATGCGTTCGAGCCCGTCTCGCAGAGCTGTGCCGGGTGCCAGGCGCGCGATCGTCTCGTTCAACGTCGCCGCGGCGGCCGACTCGGTCATCTGCGAAGTCCTCCCTCGGCCGCGCGTGCGGTTCTCGTCACATCGGCGCGGGCCACGGAAAAGCTGCAACCGAGCGCGCAACTACATTACTTGCTCATGAGTAGTCTCTGGACCTTGCCCGACGACCTCGTCGTTCCTGATCTTCGCGAGGATCATCCCGGTCCTGGTGCGCCGATACCGCAGCATTGGTCCAAGTGCCTCGGGTGCGGCGATGAACAGCCGACCGGCCTCGCGATGCAGTGCACGATCGGTGAAGGGCTGTCGGTGAAGGGCCGCTTCGAGGTGGCCACACGCTTCCAGGGCGGGCCCGGGTTCATCCACGGCGGCATCCTCATGACCGCGTTCGACGAGATCCAGGGCTTCGCCTGCAACGCTGTGTTTCGTACGGCCGTGGTCACCGGACATATGGGCACCGACTTCACGCGACCCATCCCGCTGGGTGCGGTCCTCGAATTCACGGCCCGGGTCGACGGGACGGTGCGCCGCAAGGTGTACACGAGCGCCGACGTGCGCATCGTCGATGGTCCGTTTGCTGATCCGGACGTGGTCGTCGGACGCTCCCACGGACTGTTCGTGATCGTCGGGCACGAGCATTTCGAGAAGGGGAAGGACTTCGCGGACGGACTGCCCGGTGCCGAGGACATCTCGTCGCTCTGAGGATCTCAATCGGGGAGCATCGGCACCCCGGGCCGGTTGTCGCGGCCCAGCAGCGTCGCCGACGTGAGCGACCCCGCCCCGAATCGGCCGTGGACGTCGTCGAGAACGGTGTCGAGGGCGTGCCTGTCGATCGGGCGGTGTGTCGGGGAGGTCTCGTCGGATACCGGATCGCGTGACGGCACGTGTTCGTCGAAGGGCAGTTCGAGTTGCTCGGTGCCCTCGCCGTCCAGGTTCGTCACCGCGACACCGATGAGGGTGAGCCCGCCATCCGCCACCAACGGCCTCGCGGACTCCAGCAGGGCTCGCGCGGTGGTGCTCAGGACATCGGTGCGGGCGGTGGAGACACCGAGCGTGTGCGACCTCGTGGCACGCGTGTAGTCGGCGAACCGCAGCCGCAACACCACGGTGCGACCGGTTCGGTGGGCTCGCCGCATCCGGTAGGCGACCTTGTCGACGAGGAGTTGCAGCGTCGCGTCGACCGACTCGATGCTGTGGGCTCCTCGGCCGAGCGCGTGCTGGGCGCCCATCGAGCGTCGACGTTGCCGTCGAACCGGTCGGGGGTCGTGTCCGGTTGCGAGCGCGTGCAGGTGTCGTCCCGTCGCCGGGCCCAGTAGCGCGGTGAGGTCGGATTCGGATTCGTTCGCGATGTCGGCCACCAGTCGCAGGCCGTGCGAGTGCAGGGTGGCTGCGGTGACCTTGCCGACGCCCCAGAGGCGTTCGACGGGCAGTGGGTGGAGGAACTCGAGCTCGCGGTCGGGTGGGACGACGAGCAGCCCGTCGGGTTTCGCGACACCGCTCGCGACCTTCGCCAGGAACTTGGTCCGGGCGACACCGACGGTGATCGGCAGGCCGACTTCGGCCATGACCGTGGCGCGCAGTCGCGCTGCGATCTCGTCCGGCTCGCCCGAGATGCGCCGCAGACCCGATACGTCGAGGAAGGCCTCGTCGATGGAGACCCCCTCGACGAGTGGCGTGACCCGATCGAAGATCGCGAACACCTCTTTCGAGGCGCGCGAATAGGCGTCCATGCGCGGCGGTACCGAGATCACGTGCGGGCACAGGGCGCGCGCTCCACGGCCCGGCATGGGTGTCGTGATTCCGTAGGCCTTCGCCTCGTAGCTCGCGGCCAGGACGACCCCGCCGCCGACCACCACGGGTTTGCCTCGCAGCCACGGATCGTCGCGTTGCTCGACCGACGCGTAGAACGCGTCGAGGTCGGCGTGGAGGATCGTTGCTCGAGTGGACACGAACGTATGTTCGCATGCGGGTCCGACAAAATGACCGATGCGACAGAACAGGCGCGTCGGCGGTGCTAGAAACGACACATGCCCGTCTCCGACGCCGGTGCCCCGGACGTCGTCGTCGAACGCGACGGCGCCGTCACCACCATCGTGCTCAACCGTCCCGACCGCAGGAACGCCGTGGACGGGCCGATGGCCGTGCAACTTCGCGAGGCCTTCGAACAGTTCGACGCCGACGGCGAGCAACGTGTCGCGGTGCTCTGGGGTGCCGGTGGTCATTTCTGCGCCGGTGCCGACCTCACCGCGGTCGGCGATCCACAGCGGCGGCACGAACTGGACCCGCAGGGCGGAGGAACGGGTCCGATGGGACCCTCCCGGATAGCGCTGACCAAACCGCTCATTGCGGCAGTGAGCGGCTACGCGGTCGCCGGGGGGCTCGAACTCGCGCTCCTCGCAGACCTGCGGGTGTGCGAAGCCGACGCGGTCTTCGGGGTGTTCTGCCGCCGCTGGGGTGTACCGCTCATCGACGGCGGCACCGTGCGGCTGCCGCGGATCATCGGGCAGGGCAGAGCCCTCGACATGATCCTCACGGGCCGTGCAGTGGAGGCGGCCGAAGCCCTGTCGTCCGGCCTTGTCAACCGCGTCGTCGACACGGGGACGTCACTTGCTGCAGCGCGGGAGATCGCGCAGCAACTGGCTGCATTCCCGCAGGAATGCATGTCTGTGGACCGGGCATCGGCGTACCGGTCGTTCGACCTGCCGCTCGACGAGGCCTTGCGCGCCGAGGGCGCCCACGGTGTGCCGATCGTCGAACGGGAAGGTGTCGACGGTGCCGCGCGGTTCGCGTCCGGGGAGGGCAGGCACGGCACCTCGGTCAGCCGATGGTCATGAGGGCCTGCCCGAGGTTCGTCACCTCGTGGACCTTCATGTCGGTGGGGGCGCCGTCGGTGTTGCGGGGGACCACACCGCGGGTGAACCCGAGACGGTGGGCTTCCGTGAGTCGGCGACCGGCCCCGGCCACGCGTCGAACCTCGCCCGCCAGTCCGACCTCTCCGAGGAGGACGGTGCCGGGCGGGACCGGCTGATCTCGCACCGCGGACACGATGGCGAGCGCCAATGCGAGGTCGGCGGACGGATCGGTGATCCGCATGCCGCCGACCGTCGACGCGTATACGTCGCATTTCCCGAGATTGCGGATGTTGCAGCGCCGTTCGAGCACGGCGAGGACCATTGCGACGCGCGCCGAGTCCAGGCCGCTCACCGCGCGCCGGGGTGACGGATTCTGGGTGTGGACCACGAGTGCCTGCACCTCGCCGAGCAGTGGGCGTTTGCCGTCCATCGTGACGGTCACCGCGGTGCCCGAGACTTCTTCGTTCCGATGCTGGAGGAACAATCCCGACGGGTCGGACACCTCGACGATGCCGCCTTCGGTGAGTTCGAAGCAGCCCACCTCCTCGGCCGCTCCGAACCGGTTCTTGATGCCGCGCACCATTCGCAGCGTCGAATGCTTGTCTCCTTCGAAGTGCAACACGACGTCGACGAGATGCTCGAGCGAGCGTGGACCCGCGACCGCGCCGTCCTTGGTGACGTGACCGATCAGCAGCACCGGGATGCCGCTCGCCTTCGCGAGTGAGGTCAGGGCGCTGGTGACGGCCTTGACCTGGGTGACACCGCCCGACACGCCGTCCACGTCGGCGGCGAGCATCGTCTGCACCGAGTCGACGACGAGCAGCGTCGGTTTGACCTGTTCGACGTGGCCGAAGATCGTCGCCAGATCGGATTCGGCGGCCAGATACACCCGTTCGTGTACGGACCCGGTGCGGTCGGCGCGGAGCCTGACCTGGCCGGCGGATTCCTCGCCCGTCACATACAGCGACCGGTCGTCGGCGCCGCGCTGAGCCCAGCGGTGCACGACTTCGAGAAGCAGCGTCGACTTGCCGACACCCGGCTCACCTGCGAGCAGGACGACGGATCCGGGCACGATCCCGCCGCCGAGGACTCGGTCGAGTTCGGAGATGCCCGTGGACTTGGCCGCGGTTTCCTTGCTGTCGATCCGGGTCAGGGGAGTGGCCGGGGTGGTGGGCAGTATTGCCGCGGCGCCCGCGCGAGCGAGCGAGGTACCCGGACGCGAGGCGACGGCTGCGGGCTGCACCGGCGCTTCGTCCAGCGATCCCCACGTTCCGCATTCGGGACAGCGTCCGACCCACTTGGCGACGGTGTGCGAACAGTCGGAGCAGCGATAGATCGTTTTGGTTCTGGCCACGGCCGGAGGATATGCGAAGGCGGTGACAGAACGCGGATGGCCCGGACGAGGATGTTCTCGTCCGGGCCATCCGGTGTGGTGCGTGGGAGCCGTGTCGGCTCAGTGGGCGTCGCCGATGATCGGGGACATCTCCGATTCGTTGCGCTCGAGCAGGGGCCCTGCGTCGACCGGGACGGACAGGGTCACGTCGCCGGCTTCCTGGAAGGAGAAGGTGAGGGGGATCGTCAGGCCGGGCCGGACACCCTCCTTCAGGTCGACCAGTTCGACGGTCTCGACGCCGGCGGGCACGATGGGGGTGTCCTCGGGCGAGGTGGGCTGCGGTGATTCGTCGACGGACTCGACGAGCTTTGCGGTCTCCGGGGAGACGCCTGCGACGACGGAGCCCAGTGCCGGGATCTCGATGCTGTCTGCGCCGGTCACCGAGCCTGCGAAGTCGGTCTCGATGCCGGTGAGCACGTCGTCGCGGTACCCGTCGAGATTCGCGATGGTGAAGCCCAGCAGAGCGGTGCCGCCCGGCTCGATGCTGTACTCCTCGGAATCCGGGTAGATGATGTGCACGTTGCGCAGCGCAAGGGAGCCGGCATCCGTATTGGTGCCGTTGATCGCAGCCACCTGTTCGGAGGTCTGGGTGATCTGACCGGCGCTGCACGCGGACAGCGCCAGCGTCGCACCCGCGGCCAGGGCGACAGCGGTCGCGACTCGACGAGTCGGCGTGTTGAGAGCAGTCACTTTTCCTCCACTCGGGGTTAGCCTCGCAATCCACTAGGCAGAGTAGTAGTTGCCCCACGAGGAGTGCGCGTCGGGTCATCGATATTGCCATTTTGTGCACGACAACGGGCCATAACGCCGCGTCAGGGCTGGTGTGTCGCAGATCACCGAATGCACGTAACCGGTTGCCTGTCAAGCCCTGCGCCCACGTGTCGATGCCCCTGACCTGCGCAGTTGATGAGAGCGCGATGTGGTCACGTGTTAAACTGGAAGAATCGAAAGGGGCACGGGACACATGATTTTCAAGGTCGGAGACACCGTCGTATACCCCCATCACGGTGCGGCGCTGATCGAAGCAATCGAAACACGCACCATCAAGGGGGAGCAGAAGGAATATCTGGTTCTGAAAGTCGCGCAGGGCGACCTCACAGTGCGGGTACCTGCTGACAATGCCGAATACGTCGGAGTTCGCGACGTAGTGGGGCAAGAAGGCCTCGACAAGGTTTTCCAGGTGCTGCGCGCACCGCATACAGAAGAACCGACCAACTGGTCACGGCGATACAAGGCCAATATCGAGAAGTTGGCCTCCGGCGATGTGAACAAGGTTGCGGAAGTAGTACGCGACCTGTGGCGCCGGGAACAGGACCGTGGCCTCTCTGCTGGTGAAAAGCGAATGCTGGCCAAGGCTCGGCAGATTCTCGTGGGTGAGCTCGCGCTCGCCGAGGGAACTGACCAGGTGAGGGCAGACAGCATGCTCGACGAGGTTCTCGCCGCCGCATCCTGATCGGCGACGCGACGTTCTGATCAAGAGAAGTGAATCGAATACAGCAAGTACACGATCGCCGCGGGCCGGTCGTCGGAATCATTCCGGCGGCCGGCCGCGGCGTCCGTCTGGGGGAAGCACTCCCCAAGGCATTCGTCGAACTCGGTGGGCGCACGATGCTCGACCGGGCCGTCGAATCGATGCTCGGCTCCGGCGCGGTCGACCGCGTCGTGGTGGTGGCGCCGCCCGAGCTCGCCGCCACGCCTCCGGCGGAGCTCGTACTCGAGGAGTACGCCGATCGGGTCGTGATCACCGCGGGCGGTGCGGAACGCGCCGACTCCGTACGAGCCGGCCTGCGGGCCGCACCCGACGCGCAGTTCGTGCTCGTGCACGATGCCGCGCGGGCGCTGACTCCACCGGCATTGTTCACCAGGGTGGTCGACGAACTGCGCGCAGGACGACGCGCGGTGATCCCCGTCCTGCCGGTCGCCGACACCATCAAGAGCGTCGACTCGGGCGGTGTCGTCACCGGCACCCCGGAACGCGCGACGCTGCGGGCGGTGCAGACGCCGCAGGGGTTCGATGCGGACCTGCTGGACCGGGCCAATCGCGATACGGGCGACGCGACCGACGACGCCGGTCTCGTCGAAAGGCTCGGCGAGTCCGTGCAGACCGTGGCGGGCGACCCACTCGCCTTCAAGATCACCACACCGTTGGATCTGATGCTGGCACGAGCGCTGCTCGCGGCCGCCCGGACCGAAGAGGGGAACTGAACACACGTGCGTGTCGGAATAGGAACAGACGTGCACCCGGTGGAGCCGGGGCGCCCGTGCTGGATTGCCGGTCTGCTGTTCGACGATGCGGACGGCTGTTCGGGACACTCCGACGGCGATGTCGCCGCGCACGCGTTGTGTGATGCGCTGCTGTCGGCCGCCGGTCTGGGCGACCTGGGGTCGGTGTTCGGGACGGATCGGCCCGAGATGGCGGGCGCCTCGGGAGCCTCGATGCTCGTCGAGGTGCGGCGGTTGCTGGCCGAGCAGGGCTGGGCCGTCGGCAACGCAGCGGTGCAGGTGATCGGAAACCGTCCGAAGATCGGTCCGCGTCGCGACGAGGCGGTGCGCGTGCTGTCCGATCTGCTCGGCGCGCCCGTGTCGGTGTCCGCCACGACCACCGACGGCCTCGGGCTGACCGGCCGCGGAGAAGGTGTGGCGGCTATCGCTACCGCACTCGTATTACCTGACATCGATCAACGGTAGGATGGTCTGTCGTGACTTTGCGCCTTTTCGACACCGAAACACGAGCCGTGCGGGATTTCGAACCGCTGGTGCCCGGACATGCCTCGGTGTACCTGTGTGGCGCCACTGTTCAGGGTGAGCCGCACATCGGCCACGTGCGCAGCGGCGTCGCATTCGACGTACTGCGACGGTGGCTTGCAGGGAAAGGCCTCGATGTCGCGTTTGTGAGAAACGTCACAGACATCGACGACAAGATTCTCCGCAAGGCCGGCGACGCAGGCCGTCCCTGGTGGGAGTGGAAGACGACGTACGAGCGCGCCTTCACTCGCGCCTACGACGCGCTCGGTGTGTTGCCGCCCTCCGTGGAGCCGCGCGCGACCGGACACATCACCCAGATGGTCGACCTCATGCAGCGTCTCATCGACGCGGGTCATGCGTACGCATCCGACGGCAACGTCTACTTCGACGTGATGAGCTTCCCCGAGTACGGCGCGTTGTCGGGTCACAAACTCGACGACGTCCACCAGGGTGAGAGCGCCGGACAGGGCAAGCGCGACCCCCGCGACTTCACGCTGTGGAAGGCGGAGAAGCCGGGCGAACCGTCGTGGCCGACTCCGTGGGGGCGCGGCCGCCCGGGCTGGCATCTCGAATGTTCCGCGATGGCCGAGTTCTACCTCGGCTCTACTTTCGACATCCACTGCGGCGGTATGGATCTGGTGTTCCCGCACCACGAGAACGAGATCGCGCAGGCCCGCGCCGCGGGCGACGGCTTCGCTCGTTACTGGCTGCACAACGGCTGGGTGACCATGGGCGGCGAGAAGATGTCCAAGTCGCTCGGTAACGTGCTGTCCATCCCCAACGTCCTCACTCAGGTGCGGGCCCAGGAGCTGCGTTACTACCTGGGCAGCGCCCACTACAGGTCGATGCTCGAATACTCCGACACGGCGCTGGCCGAGGCCGCCGCGGCCTACCGCGGACTCGAGTCGTTCGTGCTCAAGACACGCGATCGGGCCGGTGACGTTCCCGTCGGAACGTGGACCGACGCCTTCGCCGAAGCACTCGACGACGATCTCGGGGTGCCCAAGGCGCTCGCCGAGATCCACGGCAGGCGCAGCGAGGGCAACAAGGCACTCGACAACGGAGACCTGGCCGAAGCGGTGCGCATCGCTTCCCAGGTCCGTGCGATGCTTTCCGTCCTCGGCGTCGACCCACTCGATGCACACTGGCAGGAGAGCTCCGGCGACGAGTCGGGTGCGCTCGCCGCCCTCGATGTGCTGGTGGGAGCAGAACTCGATCGTCGACAGAGCGCCCGCGCCGAGAAGAACTGGGCGGTCGCCGACGAAGTACGTGACCGGCTGACAGCGGCGGGGATCGAAGTAACGGATACGCCGAACGGACCCGAGTGGTCCCTGAAAGCAGGGCAGTGATGGCAGGCAATTCCCAGCGTCGCGGAGCAATCCGCAAGGGCGGAACGAAGAAAGGTCAGGTCGTCGGCTCGGGCGGTCAGCGCCGTCGCGGACTCGAAGCCCGCGGAGCGACCCCGAAAGCCGAGGAACGTTCGTACCATCCCGCTGCACGGCGCGCCCGTGCAGCGGCGAAAACCGCCGACACCCGCGGTCGTCGCCCGGGTGGACGCAAGCCCGAGGACGGGCCCGAAATGGTTCTCGGCCGCAACCCCGTTGTCGAGTGTCTGCGGGCAGAAGTACCCGCGACCGCGCTCTACGTCGCGGTCGGCGCGGAAGCCGACGATCGGCTCAAGGAATCCGTGCAGCGGGCCGCCGACATCGGTATCTCGATCCTCGAAGTACCGCGCGCAGAACTCGACCGGCTCAGCGCCAACGGCATGCATCAGGGCATCGGTCTTCAGGTGCCGCCGTACCGGTACATGCATCCCGACGACCTGATCGTGCGCGCCAAGGAGAGGCACGAGAGGCCCTTGCTGGTGGCGCTCGACAACATCTCCGATCCGCGTAACCTCGGCGCGATCATTCGTTCGGTGGCCGCGTTCGGTGGTCACGGCGTCGTGATTCCGCAGCGTCGCAGCGCATCGGTCACCGCCGTCGCATGGCGTACCAGCGCGGGTGCTGCCGCGCGGCTCCCGGTCGCGCGGGCAACCAACCTGACCCGCACGCTCAAGGACTGGCAGTCCCAGGGTGTTCGCGTCGTCGGGCTCGATGCAGGCGGCGACACCGATCTCGACGATTTCGACGGCACCGATCCCGTGGTCGTCGTGGTCGGATCCGAGGGCAAGGGACTCTCGCGGCTCGTCCGCGAGACCTGCGACTCGATCCTGTCCATCCAGATGGCCGGCGACGTGGAATCACTCAACGCGTCGGTGGCGGCAGGCGTCGTGCTCGCCGACATCGCGCGCCGTCGTCGTTCCTGATTTTTTCGGCGCTCGTACGGGAACCGATCGGGCCCCCGCTGCGTCTGTATCGGTAGGACCGGACGGAAGCGGGGGCAACGAGTGGCATACACAACGGCGTTCGACGGGCGATTCGAGATCACACCGCCGTTGAACCGGCAGGAGATCGATTTCCTCACCGGGTTCGCGGGATCTGCGAGCGGTCCTCACAATGCGGGCCGCGACGGTCTGCCCACCCGCGGGCGGCCATTGTCGTGGTGTCAGTGGGTCCCGACCGGTGACGGCAGCGCCCTCGAGTGGGACGGCGACCAGGTCTTCTACCGATCTCAGTGAGAGTGCTCCATCGTTCACGGTGGAGGTGAATCACCGTCACTCAGGGCGCCGTTGAGACCTCACGTACTCGGCAATCACCGACAACGGCGCGCCGCCCGCAGTCCCGCAGTAGTAGGAGCGGGACCATAAATGCCCGCCCCACAGGTACCGGGAAAGGTGCTCCGCGTGATCGCGCCGCAGGTGCCGCGATGACACGCCCTTGAGTGAATTCACCAACTTCGACAGCTGCACGGTGGCGGGGAAGCCGACGAGCAGGTGCACATGATCGTCCTCGCCGTTGAACTCCCGCAGCTCGCATCCGAAGTCCGCGCACACTTTCCGCATGATCTTCTCGCAGTCCGCCAAGATCGGTCCGGTGAACGCGCCCCGGCGGAATTTTGTGACAAACACCAAATGTACATGGCAATCCCAGAGAGCATGTCTGCCACGTCGGACAAGGTCAACATCAGTCATGACACCAAATGCTATCGTGCTGGTGTGCTCAAGCGATACCGCTACCGCGCCTACCCCACAGGGGAACAGCACAGGGCACTGTCTCAACTGTTCGGGTGCTGCCGGGTCGTGTTCAACGACGCCCTCGCCGCGAGAGAATCCGCCCGCAGGGCGGGCAGGCCGATCCCGAGTAAAGGTGAGTTGTCGGCGGCGCTGACCGCCGCGAAAACGACACCCGAACGGGCGTGGCTGGCCGAGGTGTCCTCGGTGCCGTTGCAGCAGTCGCTGGCGGACCTGCATCGCGCGTACGCCAATTTCTTCGATTCCCGCACCGGGAAACGCAAGGGCCGCAAGGTCGGTGCGCCGCGGTTCAAGAAGCGGACACATCGCCAGTCTGCTCGTTTCACCCGTAACGCCGGGTTCTCGGTTCTCGAGCCGGGCGGTGGTATCGGCCTGGTGCGGTTGCCGAAGATCGGGCGGGTGCGGTACGAGTCGTCGCGGCCGTTGCCGGCGGATCCGTCGAGTGTGACGGTGATCCGGGAGGCGGACGGCCGGCACTATGTGTCCTTCGTGGTCGACGAGCCGGCGCCGGTGGTGGTGTCGACCCTGCCGGCTCGGGCTGCCGGTGTCGATGTCGGGTTGACCGATCTGGCGGCGATCGTCTATGACGACGGTACTCGCGAGAAGGTCGACAATCCTCGCTGGTTGCGGACGAAGGAACGGCGTCTGGGCCGCGCCCAGCGGGCGTATTCACGCACCATGCGGGGTTCGAAGAATCAGGCAAAGGCTCGCCGGAAGGTCGCTGCGGCGCACCGGAAGGTGCGCGAGACGCGCCTGGATCACCATCACAAGCTGGCATTGAGGTTGGTCCGCGAGAACCAAGCGGTTGCCCTCGAGGGATTGTCGGTGGCGGGTTTGGCGCGCACGAGGGTGGCGAAGTCGGTGCACGATGCCGGCTGGTCGACGCTGACCCGGTTGATCGAGGAGAAGGCCGCCCGGTATGGCGCGGTGGTGCACACGATCAGTCGGTGGGAACCGACGTCGCAGGTATGCGCGGGTTGCGGGGTGCGGGACGGGAAGAAGCCGTTGGATGTGCGGGTGTGGGTGTGCCCGTCGTGCGGGCTGGTGCTGGATCGGGACTACAACGCCGCTGTGAATGTGTTGCTCGCCGCCGGGCTGGTGGAGAGGGTAAACGCTTGTGGAGGGAGCGTAAGACGTGTGCTTGCATGCGCGGACCCGGTGAAGCAGGAACCCGCTGAACAGACCTTGCCGGATGGTGAGGCTGCGTAGGAATCCTCCGCGTTCACGCGGGGGAGGAAGTCAACGCTACACCGAATGGCTGGAGTACCTGATCGCCGCGTTGCTCGCGCCCCGCGGCCACGTGGTGTCCGGAACCGTGGAGGTACGCACGAGCGCCGGCGACTTCGGCCGGATCACTGTGCGTGACAACGAAGTCGACGGAGGAGGTCAACGCTACACCGAATGGCTGGAGTACCTGATCGCCGCGTTGCTCGCGCCCCGCGGCCACGTGATGTCCGGAATCGTGGAGGTACGCACGAGCGCCGGCGACTTCGGCCGGATCACTGTGCGTGACAACGAAGTCGACGCTCAGATCAGTCGGACGAACCGCACACGCCGACCCGGCCGGAGCTGCGCCGCCGTGGGAAGGTCCGCTGTTCTCACTACGGCGATCACCGGATATCCACCGGTGACGGGATGATCCGCGAGGAACAACACAGGGTGCCCCTCCGGCGGCACCTGAATCGAACCCGCAACCATGCCCTCGCTGGGAAGTTCGTCGTGGCGTGAGCGGTGCAGGGGGCCGGGGCCGCGGAACCTGATCCCCACCCGATCGAGTTGCGGTGTCACCGTCCACGGTTCGTGCAGGAGTGCCCGGACCGAGGCGGGAGTGAACCAGTCGTCGCGGGGACCGATCCGCACACGGAGTTCGACGGGATCGCAGACCGGGGCGGGCGGCGGAATCTGCTCCTCACCCGGGAGCTCTTTCGCGAGCGCACCCACCAGCAACCGATCACCGGCGCGCACAGGCGCGGGACCGGTGCCCGACAACGTGTCGGTCGAGCGGCTTCCCAGCACCTCCGGCACGTCGATGCCGCCGCGGACCGCCAGATACGACCGTAACCCCTCGGCCGGCACGCCGACCGAAACGATGTCCTGATCGCGGAGCAGCACTCTCGCGTAGTCGCCCACCGCGCGGCCGTTGACCGTCACGTCGACGCGGGCCCCGGTGACCGCGACCACCGTGTCGCCGACACTGCGGACGGAGAGCCCGCCGGTCATTTCGAGTGTGGCGGCATCCGGGTGATTGCCGACGAGCCTGTTTGCGGCGTCGTGCGCCGTGCGGTCGGCAGCACCGGATCCGGTCACGCCGTCGGTCCCGTGTCCGATGCGCCCGTGATCCTGCACGGTCGTGAAGATGCCACCGATGACGACCTCGAGCCATGCCATGGATCCATCGTCTCGCACACCGCGGTCGGGCGCGAGCACAGTTCGGTGGGCGCACCCGGAGCACGTTAGGTTGGAGTGCCGCAGTTCGAGGGAGACGTGATGAGCCGAGACGATCAGATCACCCGTGTCGAGGCGACCCGTGTCGAGTCGACCCGGATGGTCGAGCGTGCATTGGGCGACGGCGATCTGACCGCGGCGCACGATGCGGTCACCGACCTGAGTGTGGAACTGCTCGTCGACGTGCTCGAGCGGCTGAACCCTACCGACCGTGCGGTGCTCTATCGGTTGCTTCCCAAGGACCAGGCGATGGAGGTGTTCGAGCAGCTGGATCCGAGTCTGCAGAGCGCTCTCGTCGGTGGTCTGCAGGACGATCAGGTCGCCTCGATCTTCGCCGATCTCGAGCCCGACGATCGAGTCGAACTGCTCGACGAGTTGCCGGCCACCGTTGCAGCGAAGCTCATGCGAGGTCTTCCGTACGACGAACGTGAAATGACGGCAGCCATCCTCGGCTACCCGCAGGGTGCGCTGGGGCGGCGGATGAGCCCGGAGTTCGTCTCGTTGCGCCTCGACATGCCGATCGAACGAGCGCTCGCGATGGTTCGGAGCCGCCTCCACGATGCGGAGACGGTCTACACGCTGCCGGTCGTCGACAGGAACCGGGTCCTCGTCGGCGTGGTGGGGCTGCGAGAGCTGATGGGCGCGCCGGAGGGCAGCGTCGTCGGCGACATCATGAACGAGCCGTATTTCGCGCGTGCCACCGACGAAGCGGAGGAAGCGGCCCGTCGCTGTGCCGAGCTGAAATTGCTGGCGCTGATCGTCGTGGACAGCGAGACACGGCTGGTGGGCATCCTCACCGTCGACGATGCGCTGCGCATCCTGGAATCGGCCGAGAGCGAGGACCAGGCCCGCATCGGTGGCACCGAGCCGCTGAGGCAACCGTATCTTGCCACTCCCGTGGGGCAACTGGTGCGCTCACGGGTCGTGTGGCTGTTGGTGCTGGCAGTGGGCGCGACGCTGACCGTGCAGGTGCTCGAGGTGTTCGAGTCGACACTGGAGCAGGCCGTGACGTTGGCGTTGTTCGTGCCGTTGTTGATCGGCACCGGCGGCAACACCGGGAACCAGGCGGCGACCACCGTTACGCGCGCGTTGGCCCTCGACGATGTGAGCCCCCGCGACATCGGTCGTGTCGTCGCCCGTGAGAGCCGGGTGGGGCTCTCACTCGGGGTGCTGCTCGGAACAGTGGCGTTCGTGCTCGCGACTCTCGTCTACGACATGTCGGTGGGAGCGGTGATCGGATTGACGCTGCTCACCGTGTGCACGCTCGCGGCCACCGTCGGTGGGGTCATGCCGTTGGCGGCCAAGGCGATTCGTGCAGATCCCGCGGTCTTCTCCAATCCGTTCATCACCACGTTCGTCGACGCGACGGGCCTGGTGGTGTACTTCCTGATAGCGAAGGCCGTACTGGGAATCTGACGAGGCGAATCGGCGCCTCAGCGGGGTTCGAATCGCACCGTGGCGCCGGGACGCAACAGTGCAGGTGGGGTCCGGTCCGGTTGCCACAGCACCTGTTCCGTGGTGCCGATCAGCTGCCAGCCACCGGGGGAACTTCTCGGATAGACGCCGGAGAATTCGCCGGCCAGCCCGACCGCGCCCGCGGGCACCGAGGTGCGCGGGGAGTCGCGCCGGGGTACGTGCAAGCGGCTGTCGCCGCCCGTGAGATACGCGAAGCCGGGGGCGAACCCGCCGAACGCCACGGTCCAGACCTGGCCGGTGTGTGCCGCAATCACTTCGCTGACACCCAGTCCGGACAGTTCCCCGACCTCCTCGAGATCGGGGCCGTCGTACCGGACTTCGATCACCACTTCCGTACCTGCGGCGGGGTCCGCACGCACCGGCGGTGTCTCGACGAGCCAGCGGCGTACGTCGTCGGCGTGGGCCGTCTCGGCGTCGAAGCAGACCAGGAGTGTGCGGGCGGCGGGAATCAGGTCGACGACACCGGGCATGCGCACCGCATCGAGTGCCCGGAAATGCGCGAGCACGTCGTCGAGCGAATCGAACTCCGCGAGCATCGCGGAGTCGCCGTTGGGTAGCAGTCTCACGCGCGAAACCTAGACGAATGCGCGGATGTCGATGTTCTCGGCGTCCAGCAGTGCCCGGACGGCCACGGCCATGACGGTGGCGTCGGGAGAGTCGCCGTGGATGCATACGGATTTCGCGTCCACCCGTACGTCGGTGCCGTCGATTGCCGTGACCACACCCTCGGTGACCATGCGCAACACGCGCTGGGCCACGACATCAGGGTGGTGCAACACGGCACCTGGTTCGCGTCGTGACACCAGGGTGCCCTCGGGTGTGTATGCGCGGTCGGCGAACGCCTCGGTCACCACGACCAGTCCCGCGCGCTCGGCCTCCTCGAGGAACACCGAGCCGGGAAGGCCGAGCACAGGCAGGGAGGCGTTGTAGGAGCGGATCGCCTCCACCACGGCGCGGGCCTGCTCGCGGTGGTGCACGATCGCGTTGTACAGGGCGCCGTGCGGTTTGACGTAACTGACCGCCGAACCTGCCGCACGAGCGAGACCGTCGAGGGCGCCGATCTGATAGATGACCTCGGCGGTGAGTTCGGCGGGCTCGACGTCGATGAATCGTCGACCGAATCCCGTCAGATCGTGATACCCCACCTGTGCACCGATGCGCACGGAATGATCTGCAGCGCCCCTGCAGGTTTCGAGCAGCGTCGACGGATCGCCCGCGTGGAACCCGCATGCGATGTTGGCGCTCGTCACGAGTGAGAGCATGGTCTCGTCGTCGCCGAGGCGCCACTGCCCGTAGCTTTCGCCCAGGTCGCTGTTCAGGTCGATGCGGGTCACGTGCCCAATTCTAGGCGGGTGTCAGATCGTCACCCCGACGTCCTTCGCGACGATGTTGTCGAGTGCGCGTTCGGCGACGGCAGCGATGGTCATCGACGGGTTGCACGCACCGGCGTGGCCCGGAAGCAGGGCGCCATCGAGTACGTACAGGCCGCGCTGGCCGTGTACTCGTCCGTCGAGGTCGCAGACTCCGCCCATGCTCGCCCCGCCGAGCGGGTGCCACGTGGACGGCATGATGGCATTGGTGTCGGTGGCGATGCCTGTGTTGCCCACGATCCTGCGCACCGTGGGATCGATGTGGCCGTTCTGAATCGCAACGTCGCCGTCCTTCGGCCAATGCAGGATCGCGTCGTCTCTCGCGGAGTCGTAGACGAACGAGCCGCGGCTGTCGCTGATGCCGTAGCCCACGAGCACGGTGCTACGAGAGTTGACGCCCATCGCCGGAATCGACGCTTGGATCACGGTGAAGGCGGCGTTCGGATCGTCCCAGTTCTTGCTGCCGTAGACGACCGGGCCGCCCTGCAAGGCACCGAAGTCCTCGCGCATGTCGGTCCAGAGATAGATGCGATCTGCATTGCTGCCCCAGTTGCGTCCGAGATCGTCGGGGAGATCCGAGATCTGACCCTTCTGCGATGCCCGGACCAGCAGGCGGGTCGTGTTGACGCTGCCTGCGGCCAGGATGAGTGTGTCGGTGGTGAGGATCTTGTTCTCGAGGAGATTCCCCGAGGTGTCGATCCGGTCGACGTGCACGGTCCACCGGCCGTCGGAGGCACGTTCGATGTCCCTGACCTCGTGCTGGGTCTGCACGGTCACCAGACCCGTGGCCTCGGCAGCAGCGATGTAGGTGACATCGACGGAATGCTTGCCGCCGTTGTTGACACCGAGAGCACCGGAGCCGTCGGTGTACGAGGGGGTCATCTCACCGCGCAGCTCGGCGAGGGCATAGTCCCAGTCGATCGGCATGGGAATCTTCTCGAGCGGCAGTCCGGCCTGCTTCACGCGGTCGGCGAAGATGCGCGCTGCGGCGTAGTTGGGGTGGGAGACGAGTTCGTCGGGGGCCGTCGCGAGCTGCAGCATCCGAGCGACGCGCGGGTAGTGGATGCGATTCATGGTGGCCCAGTCGAGCTCGGTCGGGAAGTGGGTGTTGAACACCTCTTCGCTGGGCTGCAACGACATTCCCTGGTAGACCAGTGATCCACCGCCGACGCCCGCGGCACACAGGGCGGTCATGTTCTGTCCGACGACCGCCTCGACCAGCCCGGTGTGCGGCTCGACCATGACGGGCCTGCCGAAGAGCTCGGGTGCGGAGCGGAACCACAGCATGCGACCGTCGGGTGCGTCGACTCGCGGGAAGGTTGTCGAATTCGGTCCGGTAGGCCAGCGTTTTCCTCGCTCGAGGATGGTGACGGGTACCCCGGCTTCGGCGAGGCGTAGTGCGCTCACACCGCCGCCGAAGCCGGAACCGATGATGACGACGCGGTGTTCCTCGCGTGTCAGCGGAACCTTGTTCGTTCGGGCAGCGATGCCGGTGGACGCGTGTGCGGCCGATGCTCCCGCCAGTGCGGCGCCGACGGTGGCTGCCCCTGCGAGAAATGTGCGCCTGGTGATGCTCGACAAGATTTCGACCCCCCAAGAGTCCGCTCGACCCCGGCGGATGTCTCCGGGTCGCGTGCAAAACTAGACACAAGGGTTCTGAGTGTCAAGGTTTGGGCATCGCGGGACCGAGCCATCTGGTGAGAAATCGCCGCAACTCGTCGTCCGAGTGCATCTCCGGATCGTCGAACAGAACCACCGACAATCCGAGGAAGAGCGCGATGTCGGCGATGTCGTCGAGCTGGGGAGCGATCTGCGGATACTTGTCGGTCAATGGTGCAAGCAGGTGATGGACGACCGGTTTCGCCCGGCTCACCATGCCCGTGTCGAAGAAGGGATGCTCGCGTCCCGAACGGTGCAATGCGGCGAGTACCGGGTTGTCACGCACCGCCCCCCGGCCGGCGACAAGCAGTTCGACGACGTACTCGCACGGCGTGTCCGTTCCGGACAACCGGGTGCGGATATCGTCGAGTCCTCCCAGCGCCGCGCTCGCGACCGCTTGCGATACCAGATCTTCCCGGCTCCCGAATATCGAGTACACCGTCTGTCGGGAGACGCCGGCCGCCTTCGCCACGCCCGCGATGGTGACGGCGTCGAACCCGTCGCTCGTGATGAGCGCGAGCGTCGCGTCGAGAACTTTCGTACGGGAGCGCATCCGCTGATTGTCCCGCACCGAGCGGACGTCAGGAGGACGGTGCCAGAACCCGTCCCGCGCCCCGGCGACGTTGCACCGACCCGATCGTCCGGCACACGAGGTAGATGACGAAGGCGATCGTGGTGATGAAACTCGAGACCGGGACACCGGGTGCGAGCGCGAGCAGGATGCCACCGACCGCCGCGACCTCGGCGAAGATCACCGACAGGATCGTCGCCGCAAGCGGCCCACGGGTCACCCGCGCCGCTGCGGCGGCAGGCGTGATGAGCAGAGCCATGACGAGGAGCGCACCGACGATCTGCACACCGAGCGCGGCGGTGATGCCGACGAGTACCGCGAAGACCATGGACAGTGCCCGCACCGGCACGCCACGTGCGGCGGCGACCTCGGGGTCGGTGCTCGAGAACAGCAGCGGACGGTACATCAGGACCAGGGCACCGATCACCACGACCGCGCAGCCTGCGAGCAGTGAGATGCCGGTCCCGCCGGGTGCCACGATCTGACCGGTCAAGAGTGAGAACGCGGCGCCGGTGCGGCCGTCGTATGCCCACAGCAACAACACGGCGAGGCCGAGTCCGAAGGCCATGACGACGCCGATCACCGAGTCCCGTTCGCGGGCGCGGGTGCCGAGCAATCCGAACAGGATCGCCGCGACCACTGCGCCGACGACTGCACCGAGCCCGACGGAGACTCCGACCAGCAGTGCTGCGGCGGCGCCCGTGAGAGACAACTCGGAGGTGCCGTGCACCGAGAACGCCATCTGTCGGCTGATGATCAGCGGACCGATGACACCGGCGAGGAGGCCGAGGATGGCGCCCGAGATCAGTGCCTGTTGCACGAAGTCGTACTGCAGCAGGTCGGCGGTGGTCCGGAAGTCGAACAGCCGTCCCATGGCGTCCGTGAACTTGCTGCTCATGCGTGGTCCTCGTGATGGTGATGGTGGACGCCTTCGCCCGGGCGGAGCCCGCCCGCGCTGCCGAGCGCATCGATGGCGTCGCCGGTGCCGACCACGACGAGCCGCCCGCGCATCTCGAGCACTTCGACCTCGGTGCGGTACAGCTCGGAGAGCACCTCGGAGGTCATCACCTCGGCGGGCGTGCCGATGCGGAACTGGCCGTCGACGAGATACAGCACCCGGTCGACGAGCGGAAGGATGGGATTGATCTCGTGGGTGACGAACAGGACGGCGGTGTCGTGGTCCTTGCGTCGCTGGTCGATGAGCGCCGAGACGAGATGCTGGTTGGCGAGGTCGAGGCTGAGCAGCGGTTCGTCGCACAGTAGGACCTGCGGATCGCCCACGAGTGCCTGTGCCACCCGGAGTCGTTGCTGCTCTCCGCCCGACAGGTCACCGACCAGCGCGTTCGCGTACGACTGTGCGCCGACCTGAGCGATCGCGGCATCCACAGCGGTCTTGCGGCGCTTGAAATGCCGTATGCCCGTGCCCCAACGATGTCCGTCCACGCCGAGTCCGACGAGGTCGCGGCCGCGTAGCGGGACACCCACGTCGAGGGTCTTCTGCTGCGGTACGTATCCGACGTGGGGGCTGCCGGTGTGGACCGGTGTGCCCGCGATGGTGGCGGTGCCCGAGCTGAGCGGGAGCTGGCCGAGGAGAACCTTGAGCAGGGAGGTCTTTCCGGCACCGTTCGGCCCGAGGACCGCGATGAATTCTCCGGGGTGCACCGCGAGGTCGAGGTGGTCCCAGAGGGTGCGTTCACCGAACGCCAATCGGGCGCCGCTCAGTTCGACCGCGTGGGGGTGGTCGGGGAAGGAAGATGTCACCGGGAGTCCGCGTTCTCGAGCTGTGGTCAGGGGCTGTGCGTGGGGGTCACGACGCAGAATCGAGTCCGGTGGCGAGCGACTCGGCGGTCCGGGTCTGCCACTGAATGTAGTCGAGGCCCTCGGGCAGGGTCTCGAAAACCTCGACGACGGGAATGCCTGAAGATTCGGCGGCGGAGCGCATCTCCCGGCTCACCTTGTCCTCGGTCTGCGGGTTGTAGAGAAGGACTCCGACCTTCTTGTCGAGCAGAAGCTGCCGGGTTTCGGCGATGCTCGCGGGCGAGGGGTCGGTGCCGTTCTCGATCGCGTTGGTGAAGTCGGTGGGGGTCACGTCGTCGAGACCGGCCGACAGCACGAGGTAGTGGCCGATGGTCTCGGTCTGCGCGATGGGTGCGTCGGCGTGGGTGTCTGCGATCCGGGTCGTCACGTCGGAGATGCCGTGCAGGCTCTCGTGGAAGGCGGCGGCGTTGTCGCGGTACACCTGCGCACCTTCCGGGTCGAGCTCGGAGAGTTGCTCGGCGACGGCGTGTGCGACGGCGTCGGCGGTCGCGAGGTCGTACCAGACGTGCTCGTTGACGCCGCTGTGATCGTGGCCCTCGTGACCGTCGCCGCCGTGATCGTCGCCTGCGTGGTCGTGTGTGGCCTCGTCTTCTGCCGGTGTTTCGGCCGCGGGGGTATCCGTGCTCGTGCCGTGGTCGTGGCCGGCGTGCAGGTCGCTGTGTTCACCGGACTCGAACAGTGCGAATGCTTCGACGGTGGGAACCTCGCCGCCGATGGACTCGAGGATGTCGTCGACGAAGTGGTCGTATCCGCCGCCGTTGTACACCACCAACGACGCGTCGCTGATCGCTGCGGCATCGAGCGGGCTCGCCTCGTAGGAGTGCGGGTCGGCGCTCGGCTGTGAGATCAGCGATTCGACTTCGATCCGGTCGCCCGCGACCGCTTGGGCGATCGAGCCCCACACGTTCGTCGAGGCGACCACACGCAGTTCGCCGTCCGAACTCGGGCCGCCTGCCGTCTCTGAGCCGCATGCAGCGAGGACGGTGACGCACGACAGGGTGGCCGCAGCGAGCGCGGCGCGGGAGGACAGACGCACAGTTGTTCTCTCCTGGGTCGGGGTGCGACACGGCGACGGTGAGGCCACCCTAACGCTATTGGAAACCGTTACCGTTCCACTTTAGCGGACGATTTCAGCATTCTGCCCAACCCGCTTGGTCGTGAGTATCGACACAGGACTACGGTCCGATCATGTCCAGGTCCCGTCAGCCGCGCCGACAGGCGACCCTGGCGTCGATCGCCGCCGAGCTGAAAATCTCCCGCACCACGGTCTCGAACGCGTACAACCGGCCGGATCAATTATCCACTGAGCTGCGCGAACGGGTCTTCGAGGTCGCGAAACGCCGCGGCTACGCCGGTCCCGATCCGATGGCTCGGTCGCTGCGCACCCGTAAGGCAGGGGCGGTCGGGGTGCTTCTCACCGAAGCCCTGAGCTACTCGTTCCGCGATCCCGCCGCGATGAGTTTTCTCTCAGGTCTGTCCGAAGCATGTGAAGCCGCCGGGCAAGGCCTGCTGCTCATTCCCGCGGGCCCCGGCCTCTCCGACGCCGATGCCGCGCAGGTCGTGCACCGCTCATCCGTCGACGGGTTCGTCGTCTATTCGGTGCCGCCCGAGGATCCCTATCTGGCGGCCGTGCTCGAGCGGCACCTGCCGATCGTCGCGTGCGACCAGCCGCGCGGTCTCGAGGTGGCCCCGGTCGTCGGAATCGACGACCGCAGCCCGATGCGTGATCTGGCCACCCATCTGATCGAGCTCGGTCACCGCGACTTCGGGATCGTCTGCATGCGGCTCGGTCGCGAACGGCACGACGGTGTCGTCGATTTCGCCACACTCGGGGACACCGGCTTCCACGTCCAACGCGAACGCATCCTCGGGGTCCGCGACGCCATGCGCGCCGCCGGGCTCGACGATTCCGCGCTCACCGTGGTCGAACGGTTCACCCACACCTCCGGCGACGGGCAGTCTGCCGCCGCACAGATCATGGGCGTCAACCCGCGTATCACCGCGCTGATGTGCACCACCGATGTGTTGGCGCTCGGTGCGCTCGCGTGGGCCGACCAAGCGGGCCTCGACGTCCCCGGCCACCTGTCGATCACCGGATTCGACGGCGTCGACGAGGCTCTGCGTGAAGGCTTGACGACGGTGAGCCAGCCCCAGAAGGACAAGGGACGCCGCGCGGGCGAACTGCTGTTGGCGTCGCCCGCGCACTCGGGCATACCCGAGCTCGAGATCCTCGACACCCGGCTCGTATTCGGCAAGACCTCGGGACCCGTCGAAAGCACCGGCTGGTACGCAGAGTAGTAGTGCTCAGACGGGTTTCGCGGCCAGCAGCTGAGCGCAGCGCAGCAGCCCGATGTGGCTGTATGCCTGCGGGTGATTGCCCAGCGACCGCTCGGCGACCGGGTCGTACTCCTCACTGAGCAGGCCGGTCGGGCCGGCGGCAGCGACGAGCTGAGCGAACAGTGCCTCCGCGTCGTTGCGCTGCCCGACGAGCAGATACGCCTCGACGAGCCATGCCGCACACAGATGGAAGCCGCCCTCGATGCCCGGCAGTCCGTCCTCGTGGCGGTACCGGTACACCGTCGAACCACTCCGCAATTCCGCCTCGGTGGCCCGGACCGTCTCGCGGAACCGCTCGTCGGTGGGGTCGATCAATCCGGTCAGTCCGATGAACAGGGTTGCCGCGTCGAGATCGGTGCCGTCGTATGCGGCGGTGTAGGAACGGACGTCGTCGTTCCAGCCCTTCTCGAGAACTTCCTCCGCGATCTCGTCGCGGAGGGATTCCCATTCCTCACCGGCGGGTCGCGAGAACGTGGACGCGAGTGCGAGCGCGCGATCGACGGTGAGCCAGCCCATGACCTTCGAATACACATGGTGTCGCGGGTTGTCGCGGATCTCCCAGATGCCGTGATCCGGTTCGAACCAGCGACGTTCGACGGCCGTGACCATCGAGCAGACCAGCTCCCAGTCGCGATCCGTGAGCGCGGACGCGCGGTCGGCGCCGCGTGCGTCGCGCCGATGCGCAACCGCGGAGATCAGATTCACGATGGGGCCGAACACGTCGAGCTGGACCTGCTGATTGGCTGCGTTGCCGACGCGCACCGGTCGCGAACCCGCATATCCGGGAAGGGAATCGAGCACGGCCTCCGGGGGCAACGCGCCACCTGCGAGTGTGTACAGCGGATGCAGGCGCTCGGGTCCGGGCAACGTCTCGAGGACCCCGTGAACCCAATCGAGGTAGTTCTCGGCCTCGGCGAGTGAGCCCACGTCCACGAGCGCGTGCGACGTCAGTGCCGCATCGCGTAGCCAGCAGTACCGGTAGTCCCAGTTGCGCACGCCGCCGATCTCCTCCGGCAGTGACGTGGTCGCTGCCGCGAGGATCGATCCGGTCGGTTCGTGGACGAGACCGCGCAATGTCAGCGCCGACCGCTTGGCGAGATCGGGCTTGAGTGTGGGGAGGTCGAGTTCCGCGGCCCACTGCCACCAGTATGCTTCCGCTTGTGCGCGACGCTCCACTTCGGAGATTGGATGTTCGTCGAGATCTTCTGTACCGCAACGCAATTCCAAAGTGATATCGCCCTCGGACGGGTCGACCACGGCATGAGCGGTGTGGTGGCCGCCGTCGCTGGTGATGTCCCAGCGCACACCCGGGGACCGCAGGACGTAGGGCTCGTTGAAGCCGTGCACGCGCAGGCCGTCGTCCTCGGCCTCGAGGATCACCTGGCCCTGACCGAATTCCGGTCGCGGTGCGAAGGTCACGACTGCCGTTGCGCGGCCGGCGATCACCCGCGTCAGGTCGGTGCGGCCGGCATCGACGTCGTGCGGCAGGTAATCGATCACCGCCAGACTCGCCCAGCGGGTCACGACGGTCATCGTCGAGTCGATGTAGCGCTGGCTCAGCGGAAGGGCCTCGCGCGTCGGGCCGATCGTGAAATGACCGGCGGCGTCGCCGCCGAGCAGATGGGCGAAGATCGCGGCTGCGTCCGGCTCCGGATGGCACAACCAGGTGATGGTGCCGTCGGGCGTGACCAATGCCTTCGAGCGCGGGCTCGCGAGCATGGTGAGTCGTTCGATGGGTGCGGCGTGGGCGCCCGACAACCAGGTGCGTCGTTCCTCGAGGAGGAAGGCCAGCGCGGCCACCACGTCGTCGGATCGATTCACCCGGAACTCGGCGATCGTCTCGCCTTCGCCGACCTTGATGCCCACGTCGGGTCCGCGCAGGGACGCGAACGCTTTCTCGTCGGTGACGTCGTCGCCGAAGAACACTGCGGCGCTGCAGGATTCCTGGTGACGGATGATGTCGAGTGCGCTGCCCTTGTCGGTCGGGACGACCGACAGCTCGATGACGGACTTGCCTTCGGTGACCTGGATGCCGGGGCGCAGCGCGAGATCGCCGCGCACCGCCGCCAGCGCGTGCTCGGCATCTTCGGGCATGGCATTGCGCACGTGCAGAGCGGCGCTTGCGGGCTTCGCCTCCACCCCGACGCCGGGAAAGCGGTTCGCGATCGCCTCGAGCCCGATGACGATGTCGCGGAGCAGGCTCTTGGATTCGTCGTCGATGGCGTGGACGAATCCGACATCGAACTCGGAGCCGTGGCTTCCGACCAGCTTGACCTCCACGGGCAGACGCGAGAGCGCTGCCAGGTCCTTGAGTGCGCGTCCCGAGATCACCGCGGCGGAGGTCGCAGGGAGAACCGCGAGGTTGCGCAGGGCGCGAACCGCTTCGGCATGGGGATGAGCATTGTCCGGATCGGACACGATGGGCGACAATGTGCCGTCGTAGTCGCTCGCGACCAGAAGCCGGGGCACTCGTGCGACAGCAGCCAGGGCGCGGCGCAGCTCGATGGGAAGGTCTAGTGCGCTCACCTGTCCCAAGGTAGGCGAAAAAGCCGATGCATCCACCCCGAGTGGAGCCAATCGTGAGGTGTTTCGCGTTACACCGTCGGATTGTGGGAGGAACGAGCCGGTCGGCTCACGAATCGCCGAGCGACTCGGCACCGCCGGGCATGGAGTACAGCTCGCGCGGGGAATCGCCGAGCAGCAGGTCGACGGTCAGTTCGAGTCGGCGCGCGACGTCGGTGGCCGAGGAACGGCGGGTCAGCCATGCCACGAGGTTGGACAACCACACATCGCTGATGACGCGCGCGATCGCGAGTTCTTCCTCGGTGGGTTCGCCCTCGTTCATGGCCCGCGCGAAGAGCCGGTCCATCAGCTTGCCCACCTGGTCGACCTCGGCTGCAGCCGAGGCATCGGCGAACATGAATGCCCGGGTCATCGCCTCGGTGAGCAGCGGGTCGCGCTGCATGGCCTTGGTGATCAGGCCCAGGATCAGATGCATGCGTTCGAGCGGGCTGTGGCCGGGCGGGATCTTTCCTCTGCCTTCGATGCGGGCGAATTCGCGCCCGAGCGCCGAGACCAGCAGGTGCACCTTCGACGGGAAGTACCGGTACAGCGTGCCCACTGCGACGTCGGCGCGTTCTGCCACCGCACGCATCTGCACGGCCTCGTATCCGCCCTTGGACGCGAGCGTCAGGGTGGCGTCGAGGATCCGCTTGCGCCGTTCCTTCTGGGCGTTGGAACTGAGATCGTCCTCCGTGAGGGCGGTCAAAGTTCCGTTGCCATTGGAACGCGAGCGAGACGGGGGGGCCATAGATCGTTTCCTCACACCTTGACTCTGAACCGGTGTCATATTAGAACACGTTCTAGGTAATTGTGTCATCTCGAAAGGTCGGAGACCCGCTGTGAGTATTGCCATGACAGAGGAACAGCGGGCCGTTCAGGCTTCTGTTCAGGCCTGGTCACGAGCCGCCACGCCGATATCCAGGATACGTCGGCATCCCGACGACACCTGGCGTGAGGGATGGGCGTCGCTCGCCGAACTCGGGCTGTTCGGTGTCGCCGTCCCGGAAGAGGCCGGAGGGCTCGGTGCCACCGTGGTCGACCTGGCCGTCATGCTCGAGCAGGCGGCACACGAACTCGCCGCCGGCCCCGTCGTCACCACCGCCGTTGCTGCGCTCGTGTTCGGACGCGGCGGAGACGCGGCGGCGAAGACGGCCGCGCTCCTCGCGGAAGGCGCCCTGCCCACCGCCGTCGCACTCGACCCGGTCGCCGCTGAACCCACCGCCGACGGGGTCGTGATCACCGGAGAGGCCGGCGCGGTGATCGCGGCGGAGCCCGGTGTCGCAGTCCTCCTTCGGCTCGATACCGGCAGTGGAAGCGCGGGTGGGGAGGGCGTCGAACGGTGGGCGCTCGTAGACCCCGACGCTTCCGGCGTGCATCTGGACGCGCTCGACACGATCGACAAGTCGCGCCCGCTCGCGCGAGTGCGGTTCGATGGAACGGTCGTCCCCGCCGATCGGGTGGTGCAGGCTCCCACCGGGTTCGTCCGCGATCTCACCGCGGCGCTCTCCGCGGCCGAACTCGCAGGCATCGCAGGCTGGGCACTGACCACTGCCGTCGAGTACGCCAAGATCCGTGAGCAGTTCGGAAAACCCATCGGCTCGTTCCAGGCCATCAAGCACCTGTGCGCGGAAATGCTGTGTCGTACAGAGAAGATCCGTGCCCTCGCCTGGGATGCAGCCGTCGCCGTCGACACGGATCCGGACGAGCTGCCCGTCGCGGCCGCCGTTGCCGCGGCAGTGTCGCTCGATGCTGCCGTGCAGACCACCAAGGATTCGATCCAGGTGCTCGGCGGTATCGGCTTCACCTGGGAACACGACGCGCACTTCTACCTGCGGCGTGCGGTCGCGACGCGGCAGTTGCTCGGTGGCTCCACCATGTGGCGCGCACGCCTGACAGAACTCACCCGCGCGGGCGCACGCCGTCACCTCGGAATCGACCTGTCGGAGCACGTCGCCGATCGCGAACGCATTCGTGGTGAGATCGCAGCCATCGCGGCGCGTCCCGAATCCGAACACCGGCAGATGCTCGCCGAATCCGGTTGTCTCGCACCGCACTGGCCCGCTCCGTACGGGCGCGGCGCGGGGCCCGCCGAACAGCTCCTCATCCAGGAAGAACTTGTGGCCGCAGGCATTTCGCGACCCGACCTGGTGATCGGAGCGTGGGCGGTGCCGACCGTTCTCGAACACGGAACAGCCGAGCAGATCGAACGTTTCGCGATGCCCACCCTCCGCGGCGACATCGTGTGGTGCCAGTTGTTCTCCGAGCCCGGCGCCGGATCGGACCTCGCGGCGCTGCGCACCACCGCGGAGAAGGTCGACGGCGGCTGGACGCTGCAGGGACAGAAGGTGTGGACGTCGCTCGCGCACGAGGCGGACTGGGCCATCTGCCTGGCTCGCACCGACCGCGATGCTCCGAAGCACAAGGGCATCACCTACTTTCTCGTCGACATGAAATCCGCGGGCATCACCGTGGCGCCACTGCGGGAGATCACCGGCGACGCCCTGTTCAACGAGGTGTTCCTGGACTCGGTGTTCGTACCCGACGAGTGCGTCGTCGGTTCGCTCGGCGGCGGCTGGAAACTCGCACGGACCACCCTCGCAAACGAACGGGTCGCGATGGGCGGGAAGTCGTCGCTCGGCCCGGCCATCGAAGAACTGCTCACCCTCGCCGCACCCGGCGACGCGGTGGCCGACGACCGGATCGGAACTCAGATCGGCGAGGCGCTCGTCGGCTCCCTGCTGGACCTGCGAACCACTCTCGCGCAGCTCGAGGGGCAGGACCCCGGTCCGGCGTCCAGTGTGCGGAAGCTGATCGGGGTGCGTCAGCGTCAGGACACCGCGGAGCTTGCGATGGATCTCGCGGGGGAGGCCGGATGGGTGGAGGGTCCGCTCACGCGCGAGTTCCTCAACCTCCGGTGCCTCACGATCGCGGGCGGAACCGAGCAGATCCTGCTCACTGTCGCGGCCGAACGCCTTCTCGGATTGCCTCGGAGCTGACGGGGGGCGAACCTGCCCGATCCCGAAGGGCGGGGCGAGCCCGTCGGTCCCGAAGGGCGGGACGAGCCCGCCGTCGACTCCTTCAGGCATGCACGATACGAGCCGACGGCGGTTTCGCCGACACCGGAATGGTGCTACAACTAGAACACGTTCTAACTAGAAGGTGGTTACGGTGGATTTCGCACGTGACGAGACGCAGGAGGAAGTGGCCGGAGTCGCCGCCGACCTGCTCGGTCGGGGTCTCGACTCCGACGAACTGTGGACCGCGCTCGCCGGTGCGGATCTGCTCTCCCTGGCATTACCCGAACGGCTCGGCGGTTCCGGACTCGGAGTTGCCGAGGCGCTCACCGTCCTGACCGAGGTCGGCCGTACGGCGGCTCTGATCCCGGCGCTGCCCACCATCGGATTCGGTGTGCTGCCGGTCCTTGCGCTCGCCACCGACGAGCAGCAGGACGAACTGCTCAGCGGGGTCGCCGCCGGTGGTGTCCTCACCGCGGCGCTCGCAGAGCCGAGCCGTCCCTTCCCGCAGACACCCGCTGCGACGGCCGTCGAGGTCGACGGCGGTGTCGCGGTCACGGGGTCGTTCGTTGCGGTTCCCTACGCGGACCGGGCGCGCAGCATCCTCGTGCCCACCGCTGCCGGTGTCGTCGCTGTGGCTCCCGACGCCGACGGGGTGACCCTGCGGGAAAGCCCCACGTCGGCGCACACCCCCGAATTCTCCGTCCGGCTCGACTCTGCGGTCGGAATCCGGCTCGGCGCAGGGGCCGAGCCGGCATCCGACGTCGAAACCCTGTACCGCCTGGCGACCACCGCGATTGCCGCATACTCGGACGGCCTGCTCACCGGCGCCACCGAACTCACCGCGAAGCACCTGAGTGAACGCCAGCAGTTCGGCAAGCCGCTCGCCGCCTTCCAGGCCGTCGCGCAGCAGATCGCCGACGTGTACGTCACCACCCGCACCCTGCACGTAGCGGCCCTGTCGACCATCTGGCGGGTCTCCGAGGGACTCGACGCCGCAGACGACCTCGACGTCGCCGCGTACTGGATCGCCGCGGAACTTCTCCCGGCGATGCGCGTGCTGCACCACTTGCACGGCGGCATCGGCGTCGACGAAACCTATCCGATGCACAGGTATTCGTCGTCCGCCAAGGATATTGCGCGGCTGCTCGGCGGCGCTTCGTACCGACTCGACCTCGTGGGGGCCCGGTGTTCATCGAACTGACCGAAGACCAGCGCGCGCTGCAGAACGAACTGCGCAGCTACTTCTCCAACCTCATCTCGCCCGAAGAAGCCGAGATCATGCGGATCGAGCGGCACGGCCCCACCTACCGTGACGTGATCCGTCGCATGGGCAAGGACCGGTGGCTCGGCGTCGGCTGGCCCGTCGAATTCGGCGGACACGGCTTCGGCGACGTCGAACAGCAGATCTTCGCCAACGAAGCCGTCCGCGCCGACGTGCCGCTGCCCAGCGTCACGCTGCAGACCGTCGGCCCCACCCTGCAGGTCTACGGCACCGACGAGCAGAAGCAGAAGTTCCTGCCCTCGATCCTCGCCGGCGAAGTCCACTTCGCCATCGGATACTCCGAACCCGAAGCAGGCACCGACCTCGCTGCGCTGCGGACCACCGCCGTCCGCGACGGCGACGAGTACGTGATCAACGGCCAGAAGATCTTCACCACCGGCGGGCACGACGCCGACTACATCTGGCTCGCCGCCCGCACCGGAACCGCGGACTCGAGGCACCGCGGCATCTCCGTCTTCATCGTCGACACCAGCGACCCCGGATTCAGCTGGACGCCCATCATCACCGCCGACGGTGCCCACCACATCAACGCCACGTACTACAGCGATGTGCGGGTGCCCGCGAGCATGCTCGTGGGCGAGGAGAACAAGGGCTGGCGCCTGATCACGACCCAGCTCAACCACGAGCGCGTCATGCTCGGACCGGCCGGGAAGGTCGCGGGAATCTACGAGCACCTGCTCGATTGGGTGCGCGAGCACAAGCTCACCGACGAACCCGACGTGCGCCGTGCTCTCGGCGAAATCCACGCGACGTACCGGCTCAACGAACTGCTCAACTGGCAGGTCGCCTCGAGCGATGGCGACGCCGTCGATATCGCTGACGCATCCGCGACCAAGGTCTTCGCCACCGAACGCATCCAGCGGGTCGGCATGCTCGCCGAAGAGATCGTCGGACGCCACGGCGACCCCGCCGATCCCGACACCGGCACATTGCTCAGCTGGCTCGACATGCAGGCCAAGCGGAACGTCGTCATCACCTTCGGCGGCGGCGTCAACGAGGTGATGCGGGAACTGATCGCAACGGCCGGCCTCGGGATGCCCCGGGTGCCGCGATGACGGAGGCGAACACCATGAGCACGCCCGAAGAAATCCTCGCGTCCGCCGACGGTGTTCGTGCCGACGGGCCGTCCGCCCCGCGCGCGGGACGCGACCCCGTCAACCTGCCGATGATCCGCAACTGGGTCGAGGCGATCGGCGACCTCAACCCCATCTACACCGACGAATCCGCGGCGATCGCGGCCGGACACGGCGGCCTCGTCGCGCCCCCCGCGATGGCGCAGGTGTGGACGATGCGCGGCCTCGGCGCCGAACGTGAGAAGGACGATCCGCTCGGCCGGATGACCAACATTCTCGACGAGGCGGGTTACACGTCGGTGGTCGCAACCAACTGCGACCAGATCTACCACCGGTACCTTCGCCCCGGCGAAGAGGTGACGATCGAGTCCACGCTCGAGGACGTCGTCGGTCCCAAGAAGACCGGACTCGGTGAGGGATGGTTCTTCACCACCCGCAACATCTGGAAGGTCGGCGACGAGGCGGTCGCCGAGATGATCTTCCGCATCCTGAAGTTCGCACCTCCGGCGGCGGAGAGCGATGACCGAATGTCACCTTCGGCCACAGCGCAGTCGGTCCCGGACGATCTCGACCCCACCCGTATGCTGCGCCCGTCCGCGTCGCACGACACGAAGTTCTTCTGGGACGGTGTCGCCGAGCACGAACTGCGCATCCAGCGTCGCCCCGACGGCTCACTGCAGCACCCTCCGGTGCCCGCACTGTGGCTCGACAAGGACGAGACGACCGATTACGTCGTCTCGTCGGGTCGCGGCACCGTCTTCAGCTTCGTGGTGCACCACGCACCGAAGGCGCCCGGACGCCAACTGCCGTTCGTGGTCGCCCTGGTGGAGCTCGACGGGGAACGAGTCCGCATGCTCGGCGAGCTGCGCGGTGTGGACCCGGCCGACGTGAAGATCGGAATGCCCGTCCAGGCAACCTATCTCGATTTCCCCGGCGACGACGAGACCGGCGGAATCCCCTGGACTCTCTACGCTTGGCAGCCCCGTGAGGAGGACGCGTGAGCACATCCACGACGACGGTGGGGGAGAAGCTCCCGCCCCTGTCCGTCCACGGCGACCCGACCTTCGTCATCTCGACGGCGTTGGCCACGAGGGACTTCCAGGACGTCCACCACGACCGCGATCTTGCACAGCAGCGCGGTTCGAAGGACATCTTCGTCAACATCCTCACCGACACCGGACTCGTCCAGCGGTATCTGACCGACTGGGCAGGGCCGCGCGCCGTCGTCAAGTCGATCTCATTGCGCCTCGGCGTTCCGTGGTACGCCTACGACACGCTCACGCTGAACGGCACCGTCGCTGACATCGCAGACGACGGCGTCATCACCGTCGACATCGTGGGTAGCAACTCGCTCGGCAACCACATCGTCGCGAAAGCCACGTTCCTCGCAGGCGAGGGCACATCCGAAGGAGGAACCGCATGAGCGGGCTGTCGCGTAAGGCTGCGATCGCCGGAATCGGCGCGACCGATTTCTCCAAGGACTCCGGGCGCAGCGAACTGCGCCTCGCCGCTGAAGCAGTGACCGATGCCCTCGACGACGCAGGACTCACACCGGCCGACGTCGACGGACTGGTCTCCTTCACGATGGACACCAACACCGAAGTCGCGGTCGCGCGGTCGGTCGGTATCCCGAGCCTGAAGTTCTTCTCCCGCATCCACTACGGCGGCGGGGCTGCGGCCGCGACGGTGCAACAGGCCGCGATGGCCGTCGCGACCGGTGTCGCCGACGTCGTCGTCGCCTACCGCGCGTTCAACGAACGCTCCGGTGCCCGCTACGGCCAAGTCAACAGTGCTCTTGCAACGCAGGTGAATTCGTCGGGTACCGACAATGCGTTCTCATACCCGCACGGCCTGAGCACCCCGGCTTCGTTCGTCGCGATGACCGCGCAGCGCTACATGCACGTCACGGGCGCCACCAGCGCGGATTTCGGTGCCGTCGCTGTCGCCGACCGCAAACACGCGGCGACGAACCCCAAGGCGTTCTTCCACGGTAAGCCGATCACCATCGAAGACCATCAGAACTCACGCTGGATCGCCGAGCCGCTGCATCTCCTCGACTGCTGCCAGGAATCGGATGGTGGTGTGGCACTGGTGATCACGACGCCCGAGCGTGCCAAGGATCTGAAGCAGACGCCGGCGATCATCACGGCGGCCGCGCAGGGCAGCGGTCCGGATCAATACATCATGACGAGCTACTACCGGGATGGCCTGACCGGCCTGCCCGAGATGGGTATCGTCGGCAATCAGCTGTGGGACCAGTCGGGGCTCACTCCGCAGGACGTGCAGACCGCGGTGCTCTACGACCACTTCACCCCGTACGTGCTGATGCAACTCGAGGAGCTCGGCTTCTGCAAACCCGGCGAAGCGAAGGATTTCATCGCCGACGGCGGAATCGAACTCGGCGGGCGCCTGCCGCTCAACACCCACGGCGGCCAGCTCGGTGAGGCCTACATCCACGGCATGAACGGCATCGCCGAGGGCGTCCGTCAGATTCGCGGATCATCCGTGAACCAGGTGGATTCCGTGGAGAATGTGCTCGTCACCGCGGGCACCGGTGTCCCGACATCAGGTCTGATGCTGTCGCGGTCCTGACCGGTCGCGCGTCCGGTAGTCACCCAACAGAGAAGGGCACGTACATGAGCAACTTCGAGGGCAAGGTCGCGTTCGTCACGGGAGCCGCACGCGGCCAGGGGCGTTCGCACGCATTGGCATTCGCGGAGGCGGGGGCGAACCTCGTCCTGTGCGACCGCTGCGAGGATTCACCCGTCGTGCGGTACCCGCTCGCCACCGAGGACGACCTCGCCGAGACCGTGCGTCTGGCCGAAGCTGCCGGTGCGAAGGTCATCTCGGAGAAGCTCGACACGGCAGATCGCGCAGCGATGGACGGTCTCGTCGCACGCGCCCACGACGAGTTCGGTCGCATCGACATCGCGGTCGCCAACGCCGGGGTGTCGACGGCCGCGCCGGTCCAGTCGATGCCGCAGGCCATGTGGGACGAGACGATCTCGTCGAACCTGACCGGTGTATTCAATACGATCGCGGCCGTCGCGCCCGGCATGATCGAACGCGGCTACGGACGCATCGTGACGATCTCGTCGATGCTCGGGCGCGCCGGCAACACCAACATGGTCGCCTACGGTGCATCCAAGTGGGGTGTCATCGGCCTGACCAAGAGTGCTGCACTGGATCTCGCGCAGAAGGGGATCACCGTCAACGCGATCGCGCCCGGCAATATCTCCACACCGATGATCCACAACGATGCGCTCTACGGCATGCTCCGCCCCGACCTGGAGAACCCCACCGCCGACGACGTCGCACCGGTCTTCACGTCGCTGCACGCCCAGCCTGTGCCGTGGCTCGAGCCCGAAGAGATCACTCGCGCAGTGCTGTTCTTCTGCGACGAGGCTGCCGCGCACATCAGCGGAACCGTGCTTCCGATCGATGCGGGGAACGCCGCGCGCGTTACGGGCTAGCGACTTCGGGACCGGTGCCGACGGCTCGCGTCGGCAGCCGGCCCGTACAGAACAGTGCCGCGACCGCGAGCAGTGCGGTCACACCGAATGCCACCTGCAGAGCTTCGAGGCGCGCGTCGCTGTTGACGGCGACGACGGCGTCGTGGGTCGGTTCGTCCAAGCCCGCGGCGTCCAAAGCGCCATCGAGTTCGGTGTTCGACAGGAACGGCACGCCCTGGGCGATCTGCGTGGTCGCCTGTTCCTGAACGGTTGCCGGGATCTCCGGGTTGTCTGCGATCCCCGCGCCCACCGACGTGGAGAGGGTGGCAATCAGGATCGATCCGATCAGCGCCGTACCGAGCGATGCGCCGAGGTTGGTGGCGGTGTTCTGGACGCCGCCGACCTCGGCGCTCTGCGATTCCGGGACCGCGGAAACCGTGATCGCTCCCAACTGCGATGACAATGCCCCGAGCCCCGACCCCATGAACAACATCGGGATCGCGACGACGGCTGCCGTGGCACCGGGGTCCATTCCGGCGGTGAGAATCACGATTCCTACGATCATCGACGCGAGACCGATCCGCACCACCCGTCGCGGATTCGCGTGGGGCCATAGTTTGGGGATACCCGCCGCTGCGAGGACGAGTGCGATCGAAAGCGGGAGGATTCGTACACCAGTCTCGAGTGCGCTCAACTCCAGCACCACGGACAGGAAGAGCGGCACCGAGAAGAAGACCCCGGCCTGGACTGCGAACTGCGCGAAGAACATCGTGAGTCCGCCGGTGAGCTGACGGTTCTCGAACAATGCCGGATCGATGAGTGGGTCGCGGCCTTTCCTGACCAGCGAATGCTGCCGTCGCATGAACACATAGAGGACCAGCAGCCCGCCGAGAATCAGCCAGATCACCGGAGACACCCCGATGATCTCGGGGCCGGAGGGAGTGGCGATCACCCAGCCCCATTCACTCGACCGCAGAACGCCGTACACGATCGTCGCCAGCCCCAGCATCGACATGATCGCGCTGGGCACATCGAGCGACACCGGCGACGGCGGCACGTCCCGCACCCGCCGCAGTACCAGCAGGATCAGTGCCACCACGACGACCTCGCCGAAGAACACGTATCGCCACGACGCGAAGGTCGTCACCGCCCCTCCGAGCAAGGGCCCGACGGCGACGGCCATCGCGCCGGCCGCTGCGACGAGTCCGTACGCTGCTGCCCGTCGTTCCGGTGGGAAGTTGGCGGCGACGAGCGACACGATCGCAGGCATGATCAGCGCCGCGCCGATGCCCTCGAGCAGACTCCACCCCACCAGAAGGATCAGCAGATTCGGGGCGAGCCCGGTGACGAGCGAGCCGACACCGTAGATCACGAGGCCGATGCCGAATGCTCGTCGTCGTCCGAGTGCGGTACCGATCTTGCCGCCGGTGATCATCAGAGACGCCATCACCAGCGTGTACAGGGTGATTGCCGTCTGGATTCCAGTGATCGTCGTGTCCAGATCCTGCGCGACCGTCGCCATCGACACGTTCATCACCGAACTGTCGAGCGTCATCAGAAATTGTCCCGACGCCAACACGGTCAGGACGAGCGTCGAGCCGGAACGCACTTCCGGACCTGATCTACGACTCGTGCTCATAGTCGAACCGGCTTCCGATTCCAGAAGTGAACCGCGCAGTACAGACAAAGTACAACAGCTCGGAGCCGGCAATCACGAGACTGCAAAATCGGTCGCACCCTGTCGGTGCCCTGGTGCACACTGGGCGAGCAACCCACATCCAGCGGGAGAAACTCATGGCCGATGCCATTGTTGTCGAAGGATTGATCAAGCGGTTCGGGGAGCTCATCGCGCTCGACGGGATCGATCTTCGTGTTCCGGAGGGGACGGTCACGGCGCTGCTCGGCCCCAACGGTGCGGGGAAGACCACGGCTGTTCGCGTCCTGACGACATTGCTGGCCCCCGACGGTGGCCGCGCCGAGGTCGCCGGTTTCGATGTCGTCTCCGACGCTGCAGCGCTGCGCACCCAGATCGGTGCGTCGGGTCAGTACGCCGCGGTCGACGAATACCTCACCGGGTACGAGAATCTCGAAATGGTCGGGCGTCTCTATCATCTCGGTGCCAAACGAAGTCGTGAGCGGGCACGCGAGTTGCTCGGCCAGTTCGACCTCGTCGAGGCGGGCGATCGCCCGGTGAAGACCTACTCGGGTGGTATGCGTCGCCGGCTCGACCTTGCGGGTGCGTTGGTCGCCGAACCGCCCGTGTTGTTCCTGGACGAGCCCACCACGGGCCTCGACCCCCGCGCCCGACTCGGCCTGTGGGACATCATCGAGAAGCTCGTCGAACGCGGCACCACCTTGCTGCTCACCACGCAGTACATGGACGAGGCGGAGCGGCTCGCCGATCGGATCGTCGTGATCGATCGGGGCACCATCATCGCGCGGGGTACCGCCGACGAGCTCAAGTCGCTCGTCGGTGGTGAACGCATCGAGCTACTGGTTCCCGATGGCGGGCAGGTCGAGACCGCACGTGAGGCTCTGGCGGGGCTTGCTGCCGGAGAGATACGCGTCGAAGCGGGTCGCGTGATCGTGCCGGCCACCGGCGGCACCGAACTCCTCGTCGCGGCACTCGGTCGGGTCGCCGAGGCCGGGGTTCGGGTCACCGACGTCACGCTGCGTCGGCCCACTCTCGACGACGTGTTTCTCACCCTGACGGGCCACGAGGCAGCGGAGAAGATCGAGGAGACGGCAAAGTGAACACTCTGCAGATGACCGCATCCGACGGACTGACCATCGCCAAACGCAACGTCATCAAGATCAAGCGCGTGCCCGATCTGATCGTCTTCACAACCCTGTCGCCGATCATGTTCGTGCTGTTGTTCGCGTACGTGTTCGGCAGCGCAATCCAGATTCCGGGCACGTCGTACCGCGAGTTTCTCATCGCGGGTGTCTTCACCCAGACCGTGATCTTCGGCGCCACGTGGACGGGCCTCGGCATGGTCGAAGACCTTCAGAAGGGCATCATCGACCGATTCCGAACGCTGCCGATGGCACCGTCCGCGGTGCTGATCGGCCGTACCTCCACCGACGTGCTCATCAACATCGTGAGCTTGGTGGTCATGTCGCTGACCGGACTGGTCGTCGGCTGGCGTATCAATTCGTCGCCGCTGGAGGCGCTCGCCGGTTATGTGCTCCTGTTGCTGTTCGCGTATGCCCTGTCGTGGCTGATGGCGGTGGTGGGGATGTGGATCCGTACGCCCGAGGTGTTCAACAACGCGAGCTTCATGGTGATCTTCCCGCTGTCGTTCATCGCCAACACGTTCGTCGACACGTCGCAGATGCCGACCGTGCTGCGTACGTTCGCCGAGTGGAACCCGGTGTCGGCGGTGACCCAGGCGGTCCGTGAACTGTTCGGCAACACCAATCCGATGATGCCGGTACCCGACGTCTGGCCCTTGCAGAACCCCATCATCGCGTCACTGCTGTGGACCGCGTTGATGCTGCTCGTATTCGTGCCGTTCGCAATCCGTCGCTACAAGAAGGCGGTCAGTCGCTGAGACATCACGCTCCGCGCTGCGCAGCCCATCCGTTGATGGCGGTCGCGAACTCGGTCGACGCGGGCAGCAGCGCCGGGCCGTCTGCAATGCCGGCAGGCAGGGGGCCGAGTTCTTCGAGGCTGTGATTGGCCGTCGTGAAGTGCCCGAACTGCAGATCGGTGTGCTCGAGTGAGGCCCGCAGCGGCTCGATCTGATCGCAGGTGATGTTGAGGTCCTTGTCGGAGCAGGTCAGCAGGACCGGGGTGTCGGACGGCAGTGATGCGGCGAGCTCCGGCGGATTCAGTGCGTCGGCCTCGGCCAGGAACGTCGCGTTGTACGCGTTGAAGCCGAACTGCACCATGATCGGGCTCAGGTCTTCCGGGACGGTGCCGGTGCTGCGAAGAGAATCGACGGCACGGGGAATGTCGTTGCGCAGCGCCTCGGCGTCGGCGTCGGCGAGTTGCCCCGAATTCGCGATCGACTCGAGCTGGCCGCGCAGTAGATCGAGGTAGCGCATCGACAACGGTGCCAGCAAGCCGTATCCCTCGCCGACTCCGCGCTGCGCGAGTGCGAGCGTGGTCAGGCCGCCCTCGCTGTGGCCGAGCACGAGGATGTCGTCGGCCGCGAAGCCGGTGCGCTCGGAGAGCAGTGCGGCAGCTGCCTGAGCGTGGTCGACCTGATCGGTGAACCCGTACACGTTGCCGGACTCGGGCGCGTACGACCCGAGCCCGGTGGCACCCGCACCGATCTTGTCGAACCGCAGGCTCGCGATCCCGTGTGCGGCGAGCGACTCGGAGACACGAAGCAGGGTGTCGGCCACCATCATCGGAGCCTGGTTGCCGTTGCGATCGGTGACCCCACTGCCGGGCAGCAGTAGCGCGGCACCCTTGACGTCGCCCTCGGGGGTGCGCAGGCTTCCGTGGAAGGTGGTTCCGGAAGCGTCGAACGTGACGTCGGTATCGGAGCCCGCAGGCGCGATGACGGACCCCGTGTCGGGCAGTGCAGACGCAGTACCTGTGAACGTCGCACCGCCCGCCACTACGAGTAGGGGAATCGCTGCTGCACCGATCACACGCCGAAGGCTTCGCATAATTGCGAACCCTAACAAACCTCGCGAACCCTCATCATTTCCGAGCGAATGTATCACTCGTCTCATCAGATAGAGCCAGGGATACATTCGCTCGGAATAGTCGGGTGGGTTCAGGGGAGCAGGCGGTCGATGAAGGTGTTGCTGTATACCCGGTGGGGATCGAACCGGTTGTACACCGCTCGCGCGGTATCCCAATTCTCATCCGCCGGAACACCTTCACGATAAGTGTCGGGAAGGCCTTGGGTGATGATCTGCTCATCCGTGTACGGCAGTTCGGGTCCGAATGCCCAGCCCTTCGACCACTCGGGGCGGAACGTCGAATCGCCGCCGTTGTAGCGCTGGCGCATCCACTGTTCCATCTCGCGGTAGAACGCGAACATTCCGGGCGTACCCGGAACACCGAGCACGTTCAGCCAGATCGCGGTGTCCCACTCGGGCTTGTCCGGACGCGGGCGCGTCGCGGAGATGGTCGGCGGGCCCGCCGACGGAACACGCACATCGGATGGCTGATCCAGTCCGCAGCATCGGATTTCGACGGGACCGTTGAGCGGGTACTGGCCGATCCCGCGGTAGTGCTCGATCCGCTCGTTGAACCACTGCGCGAAATCGTGGACGACGTTGGCGATGTTCGCGCGGTTGGTCAGGACCGCCCCGCCGCCCTCGGTCAGACGCAGCGTTGTCGCCTTGATGTAGAACTGCAGGTCTTTGGACCAGCCCCAGATGTCGGTCGACGCCGTCGCTGCGAGGCCCGCGACGGTCACACCGTAGTAGGTCTGACCGAAAGCCGGTGCAACCTGAGGGTTTCCCGCCGTCATCTGCCCGAGCAGGTCGGTGATCGGTTCGGGAACGTTGTCGGAGAACGGGTAGTTGTACGGGCCCGTGACCTCGCGCGACTCAGCGGGCTTCTCGGGTGCGAGCGACCACACCTTCATCCATGGTTTGTCGGTGAACGGGTACCAGATGGCCTCTGCGCGTCCCGTGCTGCTGACGAACGACTCGAATGTCCGACCAGAAGCGCCTGCGGGGGCGAATATTTCTCTCCAGTCGATGTCGGTGTAGCTCTGGCACCGCATGCGGTAGTTGGGGCCGACCTGGAGCGTGACCGACGTCAGGAATGTCCTGCCCAGGTGAGTGAGGAGCGCGGTGATGTCGGGATCTGCGCGGGTGAAGGTGCGCAGCGCGTACTTGTTGCCGTCCCAGACGACCGCGGTGAGTTCGGTGACGAGATTGCTCAACGACCCGAAGGTGTGCCCGGGAACGCGTTTTTCACCGTCGGCCGGTAGGGCCGCTCCGTGAGCGTTGACGGCGAGCGATCCGGCGATCGTCAGCACGCCCGGAGCGGGCAGGTTCGCGAATCCCAGACCGTGGGCCTGCAATGCCGAGGTGATCGCGTCGAGCGTCGCGCCGGGGCCTGCAGTGACGGTGGCCGGGTCGCCGCCCGGGTTCACGCTCACCGAATTCAGATGGAGCATGGTGTCGGCGAGGATCACCCGGTCGACCGGAGCACCGTTGACGATAGTCAACGGCGTCCAGCCGTGCATCGCTCCCCGCGGCCGGATGGTGTATCCGTTCTCGTGGGCCCAATTCGTCAGCCGCACCACGTCGTCGGCGTTGTTCGGCGCGCATGTCCAGATCGAGTCCAGCATGATCTCTTTGGACCAGTTCTGGTACGCCTGCTGGTACAGATCGATGCCGTCGGGAAACGACGGCGGCGCAGGGAGCGTTGCGTCGGAGGACCCGAACGGAATCGCATGCGCCGGAGTCCAGCCGCCGACAGCGGTCGCGGCCAGAGCGCCTGCACCGGCAGCGAGGAAACCCCGCCGGGAGAGACGCGGTGCGGAATCTCGAATTGTCATATCGGCTACAACTTTCCGGGAGGGGAGCTATGCGACGGTGAGCACCACATCGGCCAGGGCGGGCGCAAGGTCTCGTTCCGCAACGGCGACGGTTGCGAGGAGTAGGTTCTCGATCTTCCAGACCCGCACGCGCAGTGTCTCGCCCGGAAATACGACACCGGCGAACTTGGCGCGGAAGCCCGCGACACGTGTCGCGTCGGAATCGAGGAGATGGTCGGTGATCGACTTACACACCGTGCCGTAGGTGCACAGGCCGTGGAGGATCGGTGCCGGGAATCCGGCGGCCTTCGCGAAATCGGGATCCGAATGCAGAGGGTTGCGGTCGCCGCACAGGCGGTACAGGAGCGCCTGCTGCGGCAGTGTCGGAACATCGAACTCGGCGTCGGGTGCGCGATCGGGCAGTTCGACGGATCCCGACGGTCCACGCTCACCGCCGAAGCCGCCTTCCCCGCGCGCGAAGATCGACGAACGTGCGGTCCACAGGGGGTTCCCGTCGAGATCCTCGGTGACGGATTCCTGCACGATGACCGCGGCCTTGCCCTTGTCCCACACCTCGGCGATACGAGTGGTGGTGCGGCCCTTGCCGGATGCCGGGATGGGCGCGTGGACCGCGACCTCCTGGCTGCCGTGCACGACCTTCGCGAGGTCGATCTCGACACCGGGGAAGGAAACCCTCGGAGGTTCCGTGTCGTGGAATGTCGCCGCCACCGTTGCGAACGTGGGGAGCACCTGGGGATCACCGTCGCGCAGGTAGCGAAGCTCACCGGCATCGGTGGGGCGGGCGCCCGCACCGAGTCCGAGGTTGTAGAGCTGGACGTCGCTGCTCGTCCACGAGAATTCTTGGACGGGGAGCGTTGCACCGAGGGCAACTGAGGGATCGATGGGCACGGGGGTCCTTTCTTCACTACCGGGCCGCGCTTCGGCGCCGGACAGGCGCAGGCTATGTGCGGTCGGCGGTGTCCACGACGGGCTCGTCGGCCGATCGGTTTTCGTCCCTGCGGAGAATGTCGAGGACGGCCAGGTAGCCGAAGGTCATCGCGGGTCCGATGGTGGCGCCCGGGCCGGCGTAGGTGTGGCCCATCACGGGGGAGCTGACATTGCCGGTCGCGTACAGGGCGTCGATGACCGTGCCGTCCTCTTTCAGGACGCGGGCATCGATATCGGTGACGAGACCACCCTTGGTTCCGAGGTCTCCCGGAACCACCTTGATTGCGTAGTAGGGCGCTTTGCCGATCACCGCGAGGCTGGGGTTGGGCTTGTTGCGGGGGTCGCCGTAGTAGTGGTCGTACTTCGACTCGCCCCGGCCGAAATCCTCGTCCTTGCCGGAACGAGCGAAACCGTTGAAGCGCTCGACGGTTTCGGTGAGGGCGGACGCCGGAACACCGATCTTCTCGGCGAGTTCGCTGACCGTGTCGGCCTTGACGATCACCCCCGCCTTGAACCATCGCTTCGGGAACGGTTGCCCGGGCGTGATGCCGGCGAAGGTGTACCGGTTGCGGTAGCGCTGGTCGAGGACCAGCCAGGCCGGAATGTTCTCGCCCGGTCCGTCGCCGCGCCCGTTCTTCCCGCCGTACATGGCATGGGTGGCCTCGACATACGGTGCGGATTCGTTGACGAACCGCTTCCCGGCGCTGTTGACCATCATGCAGCCCGGCAGGCTGCGTTCGGACAATGCGAACCACGGGCCGCCGGTGAGCGGAAACGATGGCCCCCACCAGGCGTCGTCCATGAAATCGACCGCACCGCCGACCGCCTGGCCGGCACGGATACCGTCGCCGGTGTTGGCCTTCGCGCCCACCGTCCACTCGGTACCGATCGGCTGACGCTGGTACTGCGCACGCATCTCCGCGTTGTGTTCGAAGCCGCCCGTAGCGAGAATGACGCCCTTGCGCGCGTGGATGGTCCGTTCCTCGCCGCCGGATTCGACGCGCACTCCGCGCACGACCCCGTCTTCGATGACGAGATCGGTCAGGGCGGTGTCGAGCAAGAGGGGGACACCGGCGTCGCGAAGGCCGATGCGCAATCCGGCCATCAGGGCCTGACCGCGGACCAGCAGGTTCTTCTTGGTGATCTTGGCCCACACGAACCGCGCGCCGACCTTCGCTGCGCGCAGCGGGCCGCGCGGGTTGCGCATCAGCAGGTTGAGCCACTTGTAGTCGGCCTGGGTGATGACGAAGTTCGGTGGTGCCTTGACGTAGTCGGGTTCGAGGAGTTTCAGGTCGTCGCCGAGGCGATTGCCGTCGAACGGCTTCGGTTCCACCGAGCGGCCACCGGCTCGCCCGCCGGGCGCTTCGGGGTAGTAGTCGGAATATCCCGGTACCCAGTCGAGTTCGAGTGCGCTGTTCTTCTGGATGAACGACAGCATTTCGGGGCCGCGGTCGATGTAGGTGTCGATCCGTTCGGCGGGGACGACGTCGCCGATGATGCTGTGCAGGTAGGTGCGTGCCGCTTCCGGGGTGTCGTCGACACCGGCTGCTTTCAGGGCGTCGTTGTTGGGAATCCATACGCCGCCACCGGAGCGTGCGCTCGAGCCGCCGTAGTGGGGTGCCTTCTCGATCAGGACGACACTTGCGCCCTGGCGGGCAGCGGTGATCGCGGCGGTCATGCCGCCGGCGCCGCTGCCGACGACGACGATGTCGTACTCCTGAATTGTCATGTAGAACACGTTATAGAATGAGACCGCACCGAGTCCATCTTTTGTCTGCAGGCAGCGGTTTCGGATCCCCGCTCGAGGACGGAAAACACGTTTCAGTGCTGTTCGTCGGAAGCATTGCCGGGCACCGGAACCGAGCCGTCAATGACGGCCTGTTCGATGCTGTCACGTAGATTCGGGCAGCCTTCACGCGGTGTGATCGACGTGCCCATGCCTGCGGCGTCGGCGCGGAGGACCGGGCACACGGCGCTCGGGTCGTCGCGCCACTGCACGCTCGTGTGTCGGTAGCTGTTCTTGCGCACGAGAACACACGTGCCGCACTCGCGACACGTGACTTCGTGGAGGCCCGAGTCGAGATAGTTGATCTTGTCTATTGCGGTCTGGGCGGCGATGGCCTCGACCCGGTCGGGGCGATCGGCGAAATTCGGGGACTTCGCCCATTTGGCTTCTCGGGTCGAGGCGTTCACGTCAGACCTCCGCTTCCTGCTTGCGCTTTTCCTCTTCTGCCGCTTTGCGCTCGAGATTCTCGGCGACTTCCTTCTCCCAGGCCTCGTTGGCCTTGGCAGTGTCGACCTCGAATTCGAAGCGTCCGGTCATCTTGTCGGTGACGTCGGCCGCGTCGACGTAGAACTGCTCGTACCAGCGGCGCAGTTGGTAGACCGGGCCGTCCTCGTCGCACAGCAGCGGATTCTCGATCTTGGTCTTGTTCTTCCAGATCTCGACGTCCTGCAGGAAGCCTTCGCCGACACCTTCGGTCAGTTTGGCGGCCAGCATGTCGGTCTGCTCGGCGTTCATGCCGGTCGGCTTCTTGACGATGATTCCGTACTGGAGCATGAACGAATCGTGCGTGATCGGGTAATGGCAGTTGATCAGCACGGATTCGGTCTCGTAGCCCCCGTAGCTGTTCTTCAGCGGGTTGATCATGTAGGACGGGCCGTAGTACGCGGCGTACGACTCGAGCTTCGATTCCATGCCGTACTGGGTGGCCATGCCCTTGTCGGGGCGTCCGCGGGTGTTGAGGTACTGCTCCGCGACGTGGCCTTCGAAGACGTTCTTGAAGAACGTGGGAAAGGCGTAGTGGATGTAGAAGAAGTGCGCCATATCGACGACGTTGTCGATGATCTCGCGGCAGTTGGAACCCTCGATGACGATCTGGTGCCACGTCCAGTCGGTCCACTCGTCGGTCCCGTACTGCTCGAGTTCGGGGATGGTGACATTCTCCGGTGGCTTGTTGCCTTCCGGGTCGTTCCACACGAACAGCTGGCCGTGCTTCTCCATCGTGGTCCAGGCGCGGGTGCGGGCGAGTGGAGGAACGCGACGGGCGTAGGGGATATCGGTGCATTTGCCGTTGCCGCCCCAGCGCCAGTCGTGGAACGGGCACGCGATCGAATCGCCCTTGACCTCCCCCTGGGACAGGTCGCCGCCCATGTGCCTGCAGTAGCCGTCGAGCACCTTGATCTCGTCGTTGCTGTCGGCCCAGACCACGAGTTTGGTGCCGAAGGCCTCGACGGAGTGCGGCTTGCCGTCCTTGAAACTGCGACTCAGTCCGAGGCAGTGCCAGCCCCGCGCGAACCGGGTCCGTGTCTCTCCGACGTCGATCTCGCGAATCTGTGCCATCTCCGCTCACTTCCTTCAGGATCTCTTAGTAGAACACGTTATAGAATTTCGTCCGTGATCGAAAGGGAACGGGGACTTTGGTCCCGGTGGAACCTGTCGCGTCATCGAACTCCTCCGGTCTCGACACAAATAAGAACATGTTCTAGTCTCGAACCAAGCGATCAATTCCTGAACAGACGGGAGCGTCCAGTGGGTGACCACGACAGTCACGAGGTACTGCAGCGGATCGACGCTCTGCTGCCCAGCCTGCGGGAACGCGCGCAGGAGGCCGAGGATCTTCGCCGCATCCCCGACAGTTCGATCAAGGCGCTTCAGGAATCCGGGTTCTTCAAACTTCTGCAACCGGCGCAGTGGGGAGGGTACGAGGCCGACCCCGTCACCTTCTACAGCGCGGTGCGCAACATCGCTGGTGCTTGCGGGTCCACTGGTTGGGTGTCCGGGATCATCGGCGTCCACAACTGGCACCTCGCACTGTTCGATCAGCAGGCGCAGGAAGACGTCTGGGGAGACGACACGGATGTGCGGATCTCCTCGTCCTACGCGCCGATGGGTGCCGGCGAGGTTGTCGACGGCGGCTACAAGGTCAACGGTTCCTGGGCCTGGTCGTCGGGCAGCGATCACGCGACCTGGGTTGTCGTCGGAGGCCCGGTCATCAAGGACGGGCGTCCCGTCGACTTCGGCAGCTTCCTGATCCCGCGCTCCGAATACGAGATCGACGACGTGTGGAACGTGGTCGGCCTGCGAGGAACGGGCTCGAACACGATCGTCGTCAAGGACGTGTTCGTTCCGCGACACCGCTTCCTGAGCTTCAAGACGATGAACGATCTGGCCTCGCCCGGTCTCGAACGCAACACCGCACCCGTCTACAAGATGCCGTGGGGCACCATCCACCCCACGACCATCTCTGCTCCGATCGTCGGCATGGCGTACGGGGCCTACGACGCCCACGTCGAGCACCAGGGCAAGCGGGTGCGCGCCGCATACGCGGGGGAGAAGGCCAAGGACGATCCGTTCGCGAAGATCCGCATCGCCGAAGCATCCAGCGACATCGACGCCGCGTGGCGTCAGCTGTCGGGCAACGTCGCCGACGAGTACGCCTGTCTTCTCGACGGCAAGGACGTTCCGATCGAACTTCGCCTGCGCGCCCGCCGCGACCAGGTGCGCGCGACCGGTCGTGCCATCGCCTCGATCGACCGACTGTTCGAGAACTCGGGCGCCACCGCGCTCGCCAACGGCACACCTATCCAACGATTCTGGCGCGACGCTCACGCAGGCCGTGTGCACGCTGCGAACGACGCCGAACGCGCATACGTCATGTTCGGCGGCGCCGAATTCGGTCTTCCTCTCACCGACACGATGGTTTAAGGACCGCCCGTGACTGCAACGCAAGAGATCACCTACGAATCGACGTCCCGGTTTGCGCAGGTCCGCGACGATCTGCGCCTGCACTACCACGAGGCAGGCATCGGGAACGACACGACGATCGTGCTGCTGCACGGCGGTGGCCCGGGTGCGTCGGGCTGGTCGAACTTCTCTCGCAACATTCCCGTGCTCGCGGAGAAGTTCCACGTCATCTGCGTCGACCAGCCGGGATACGGCAAGTCCGACAAGCCCACCGAGCACCCGCAGTACTTCGTGCACAGCTCGACCGCGCTGAAGGACCTGCTCGACCACCTCGGTATCGAGCGAGTCCACTTGCTCGGTAACTCCCTCGGCGGCGGCGCTGCCGTGCGTTTCGCTCTCGACTTCCCCGACCGCGCCGGCCGGCTGGTCCTCATGGGCCCGGGCGGGCTCAGTGTCAACCTGTTCGCCCCCGATCCGACCGAGGGGGTTCGCAATCTCGGCAAGTTCAGTTACCAGCCGACGCGTCAGAACCTCGAAACCTTCCTGCGGATCATGGTGTTCGACCAGTCGCTCGTCACCGACGAACTGATCGACGAGCGATTCGAAGCAGCCAGCGCACCCGAATCACTCGCTGCCGCAAAGGCGATGGGAAAGTCGTTCTCCGGTGCCGACTTCGAACTCGGCATGCTCTGGCGCGACGCCTACAAACTCCGGCAGCGTGTCCTGCTCATCTGGGGTCGCGAAGACCGCGTCAACCCGCTCGACGGGGCGCTCGTCGCACTCAAGATGATCCCGCGCGCGCAACTGCACGTGTTCGGTGGCTGCGGACACTGGGCACAGCTCGAGAAGTTCGAGGAATTCAACCGGATCACGGCGGATTTCCTCACGGACGGAGGTAAGTGATGTCGATCCGCTCCCTGGCATATCTGCGCATCGGTGCGACCGACATGGCCGCATGGCGCGACTACGGTCTCAAAGTGCTCGGCATGGTCGAGGGGAAGGGCGCCAACCCCGATGCCCTGTACCTGCGCATGGACGATTTCCCTGCGCGCCTCGTCATCGAACCCCACGACACCGATCACCTGCTGGTGTCGGGCTGGGAAACCGCGAACGCCGGCGACCTGCAGACCGTGCGCGACAACCTGTCGGCCGCCGAGGTCCCGTTCAAGGAAGGCACCGCGGAGCAGATCGCCGACCGCCGCGTCGACGAGATGATCGTGTTCCAGGATCCGTCCGGCAACACCCTCGAGGCGTTCCACGGTGCCGCGCTCGAACACCGACGCGTCGTCAGTCCGTACGGGCACACGTTCGTCACCGGCGAGCAGGGCCTCGGACACGTCGTGCTCTCCACCCGCGACGACGAGGAGTCCCTGCGGTTCTACCGCGACGTCCTCGGCTTCCGTCTGCGCGACTCGATGCGGCTGCCTCCGCAGATGGTGGGCAGGCCCGCCGACGGCAAGCCGGCGTGGTTGCGGTTCTTCGGATGCAACCCCCGCCACCACAGCCTCGCGTTCATGCCGATGCCCACCTCCAGCGGCATCGTGCACCTGATGATCGAGGTCGAGAACTCCGACGACGTCGGACTCGGGCTCGACCGGGCGCTGCGCAAGAAGGTCAAGATGTCGGCGACTCTCGGCCGCCACGTCAACGACAAGATGCTCTCGTTCTATATGAAGACGCCGGGCGGCTTCGACGTCGAATTCGGGTGTGAAGGACTGCAGGTCGAGGACGAGGGCTGGATCGCCCGGGAGTCGACCGCGGTGAGCCTGTGGGGGCACGACTTCTCGGTGGGGTTCCAACAATGACTGTCCCCACGGACGGCGACGCCGGTGCGTTCGAACAGTCGCAGGGGGTTGCGCCCCTCGATCCGAGGACGTTCCGTACCGTCCTCGGGCAGTTCTGCACCGGCGTCACCATCATCACGACGATCGACGACGACGCGCCCGTCGGATTCGCCTGCCAGTCGTTCGCGGCACTGTCGCTCGACCCGCCGCTCGTCCTGTTCTGTCCTACGAAGCAATCCCGCTCGTGGTCGGCGATCGAACGCAGCGGCCGATTCTGTGTGAACGTGCTCGGGGAAGAGCAGCAGGACGTGTGCGCCCGCTTCGGGTCGAGGGAGCCGGACAAGTTCGCGGGTGTCGAGTGGACGTCGTCGCCGCTCGGCTCACCCATTCTCGACGGATCGCTCGCGCACATCGACTGCACCGTGGAGACCGTGCACGACGGCGGTGATCACTGGGTCGTGTTCGGTCGGGTCTCCTCGCTGAGCGAGGTGGGTGACGAGCTGGGCCGGCCGCTGCTGTTCTACCGAGGCCAGTACACGGGCATCGAACCGGAGAAGACCACCCCGGCCCCGTGGCGCGACGATCTCGAAGCGTTTCTCACCACGGCCTCCGAGGACACCTGGCTGTAGTGACCGAAAGCTGATCCGAAAATTGTTGCCCATGTGATCGGGCATAAATCCTCACCGTGGCGTGTTGTGCTCTACCATCGGTCAACCAAGGCCGGTAACCGGCAGCCGCCAACATCCACGAACGGAGGAGCCCATGGCAACCGACTATGACCGCCCCAGGGTCGAAAGCAACGATGAGTCGCTCGACATTTTGGGCCCCGGCCGCAACTCCGCGCAGGCGGCGGTGGCGGACGTGGAGGAGGCCGATACTGCCGAGTCGTTCGAGCTTCCTGGCGCCGATCTGTCCGGTGAGGAACTCACGGTCCGTGTCGTTCCCCGTCAATCGGATGAATTCACTTGCACGCGTTGTTTTCTCGTCCAGCATCGCAATCGCATGGCCGACCCCGCGGAGAGCGTCTGCATGGACTGCGCCTGAAGGGCGAGTGACCGATTTCAGCGCTGCAGGATTCGTGACATCAGCTGCCGTCCCTGCCCGAACGACATGTTCGGCAGGTACGCGTGGCTGACTGCGAGTCCGATCCCGGGCAGTGCCGTGGCGTCCGGGAACACCATGTACATGGGTCGATGCCGTGGTTGGAACTTGGTCTTGAACGACAGCAGTGACCGGAACCCGTAGACGGGCTCGAGGACCTGACCGAGTAGTTTCAGCAGATCGTCGAGTGCACCTCGCTCGTCGGTGCCCGAATTCTCCGTGGCACTGGCGAGTGGAGCGCCGGACAGGCTGAGGAACTCGAGACCGTCCTCTTGGGCCGACAGCGCAGCGGACGCGATGAGGAACTCCATCACCGGCGGAAAGCCGTCGGAATGCCGCCGCATGAAGTCGAGTGTGAGTCCCACGGGTGTGCCGTCACGGAACACCGGCATCCACGACGTGACGCCGTGCACGTGGCCGTCGTCATCGAGCGCCACCAGCAGCCGTATCTCCGGGTCCTTCAGTTCCTCGAGGCCACCCAGCGTGAAGCCCATTTCGGGAAGGCCTTTGTCTGCCACCCACTCCTCCGAGATCTCCGCGATCTGTGAGACCACCGACAGGGGAGCGTCGGAGAAAGTGGTCCAGCGTGCTTGGATGCCCTGTTTGGCAGCGCGGTTCAAAGAGGTACGGACGTCCTGGAACTTCTTTCCCTTGAAGGCCAGTTCGGGCAGGTCGATGATCGTTTCCTCGGCGACCTGCACACAACTCCACCCGTGATCGCGTGCGATCGTCGCGAGATCCTCACTCACCGAATAGAAGCACGGCGTCCACCCGTTGCGTAGGCAGTAGGCGGCGAACGCATCGACCGCCTCCGTTCGGGTCGACGGATCGCCGACCGGGTCGCCGGTGGTCAGCGCGATGCCCGAATGCACGCGGTATGCGATGGTGTGCGCGCCGTCGTCGCTGAACCAGTAACTGTTGCCGGGCCAGGTGATCATCCACGACAGTGACGACCCTCCGGGAGAACGAAGCAACGCGCGAACCCGCTGCTCGTCGGTGGCGGAGTGCCCGAGTACGGGAATCATGAAACTGCGGAGCATCAACACGGCAAACACGATCCACACCGCGGTACCCACCCATTCGAACAGCACCGTCGCGGGAGTAGTCAGTGGCAGCACCGGCGGCTCGAACAACTGCAGATACACCGGCGGCACGAGCCGGTGGACGAAATCGCGGAGCAGAGTCACCGGGCCGGGATCGCGATCGAAACCGTCGGCAAGCAGGCTTCCCACCGCAACATAGACGACGAGCGCCGCCGCGACTGCCGCGACGGTCCCGAGCCACACGCGCCGGTAGGTTCCGCGGGACGCACGTACGTCGAACAGCCGGTGCGTCGCCAGCAGCACGATGAGCACCGCGACGAGCGCCGACAACGGCGCCAGCTCCTGATACAACGAGCCGTGTCGATGGACCCCGTACACCAGCGATCGCGTTTCGTCGCGTTCGACCACCCGGACGACGACGCTCGTGGTGGCTGCCGCGATGAGCGCGCCATGGCCCCAGGTGACGAGCAGCCACGCCGCCCGGCGTCCTCGGCGCATGCCCTCCGCGCCCACCAACAGCACGACCGCCGACATCAGATTCGCGACCACAGGACCGAACCCCGACAGTCGAAGTGCCTCCTGCCCTTTGCGGCATTCACCGTGCAGTGTCGGGTCGGCGCACACGTCCACCAGTTCCCTGGTGGTGTAGGGAACCTGATCGAACAGTTCTCGCAGTGCCGACAACGGTCCGATGGCATGCGGGGAGAGTGCTGCCAGCATCGGCCCCAGCACACTTGCCGCCACCACGAGGGCGACGAGGGTGCGTTGTTCCCTGATGGTGCCGCCGAGTGTTGTCGTGCGCGTGCGGTCGCGGAAGAGGATCGATCCCAGCGCCAGTCCGGCGAGGGCCGCGCACAGACGCGTCAGGTCCTGCAGGTGTCCGGCAAAGAGCGCGGTGGTGACCAGGAAGACCACTGTGACCATGCGGATTCGTCGTCGCCACAGTGTCGGCATCGCGGCGGTAGCGGCCAGCAATGTGCCGATAACCCAGGGGAGTGGATCTTCGATCAGGTGGCCGTGCAGCTCGAGCCTCCACGAGTTCGGAACCATCGAGGCGACCTGTGCCAGGGCCAGGGCCGCTGCTGCGCCCACCCCATGGGTTACGACCGCACTCACCGCGAATCGTCCACTCCCACTGATGTTCTCGACAGGAACGGCCACCGCAAGAATCACGACGGTCGCGAGCAGATAGTCGCCGAGCCCGGACGCGAACAGCCCGGACGTCCACAGCACCCAGATGTGTCCGTCCGAGAAGCTGGAAATCCCGAGTGAGACGTTGCGCGCGACGTCTCGCGACGGTCCGTGCAGGACACTTCCCGTCGCCGCCGCCAGAATCCAGAGGCTCGCCAGTAACCCGAGCGTCACGGGGGCGCGGCGCAGCATCGATGTGCCACGCGTGAACACCCTCCGACGGCGCTGTGTCACGGGCCGGCGAGTCCGAGTCGCTGGCTCAGCCACGGTAGCTCCTTCTCCAACCCGGCCGACCACACCTCGAAGCTGTGGGCACCGGGCACTTCGGTGAGGTGGACATCCATTCCTGCGGCCTGCGCGGAGGCGGCGAGCTGTTCGACTCCGGGCAGGTACTCGGTGTCGTCCTGCCCGATGACGAACGCGCCGGCAGAATCGGGAAAGCGCTCGTGGGCCAGCAGGTACGCAGGATCGATTCGATCGAAGGCTGATTCGTCGCCACCGAACACCTCGTCGATCGTGCGGGTGCGGTCGCCGAGTGTGGGTTCGGCCTGACCGGACATGTCGAGGAAAGTGGGATAGACATCCGGTCGTAGCGTTGCCATCTGTAGTGCGCACGTGCCGCCGTACGACAGACCGCCGATCGCCCACGCCGTCGGGTCGGTGTCGACCTGAAGGTTGCTGTGTACCCACGCGGGTACGTCGACCGACAGGTACGTGGCGACGTTGCCGAGGTGCGAGTCGACGCACAGCGGGTTGGCGAATTGGCTGCCGGTGCCGTCGGCAAGCACCACGATCGGTGCGAGCCCGTGGTGCTCGGTTGCGAACGCATCCATCGTCCGAGTGAGTCTGCCGCCGACGAGCCAGTCGTCGGTACTGCCGGGCTGGCCTGCCAGCAACACCAGCACGGGCAGCTCCGGCCGGGGATCGGTGAAGTAGGCGGGGGGAAGATAGATGTTGGCATTGCGTGCCGAGAACCCCGACGTCGCGCCCGGTATCGGAGTGGTGGTCACGACACCGGTCTGCGGAATGTCCGGCGGCGGGATCCAGTCGGTGCTGGGGACCGTGTCCGTCGGTTCGAGCGAGTCGAACGGGACGGTCCGATAGTTGCTCAATCCCAGCGCCGCCCGGACGGTCGGGTACGCGTCGTAGACAGCGTTGATCTGGCCGGCCGCAGCCACGGTGACCACGAGCCACGCCGCGATCAGCCCGCACGCCGCGGCGAGGTGGTATCGGGTGTGGTCGCGACAGAACAGTCGGCCCACGAGAAGCGCGAGCGCGAGAACCGCAATCCCGGCCCAGATGTAGACCGTCGTCGGGAGGCTGTCGGGAAACGGTTTCCACACCCGCTCGATGACCACGGCCGCGACCACCGTCGTCACCACGGCGATCACGCCGAGCAACGGCAGGTAGACGAGAAGCCACCGCGTGCGCCGCCGGAAGGCGAGCACGCACAACCCCACGAGTGCAGCGACGGTGAAGACAACCGCCGCTGCGCTCGTGGTCAGCGGCAGATTCAACACGGGGTCGATGATGCCGGACCAGGACACCGATTCAGTATGTACGGCGTTCGGCGTCGTCGGAGTCGTTGCCTGCGATCAGCGCGTCTCCGATCAGCGATTGAACGATCACCGGTGACGCGACGAGCACCAAGGCAGCCACGAACAGATAGCCGACCATGGTGAAGACGATTCCGAGCGTCCCGAAGTGTGCTTCGGAACTGGCGGTGACCGGGGGCAGTACGACCCTGCCTCCGATACTCACCGCGGTGAGCAGTGTCGCGGTGAGAACACCTGTCCCGATCAGGACTCGGATGGGGACGAGACCTGATGTGAGCAGCGCCGGGCATGCCGTCCACACGCACACCCACGTGCACCACTGGGCGACGACCGCGAGAATCGGTGACCCCAGCTGGTGGATCAGCCCGGTGGCCAACGCGGATGTCGCGACGAGAAGCAGTACCGCACACCACCGCCACGCATGGGACAGGCGCAGCACGGGTGTGGCCCAGATTTTCCCGTACACCCTGCCGAGCGCACGCGCGAACGACGTGCCGCTGATCAGGACCATCAGCAAGCCCACCGCACCGAACGCCGCGGCCTCGGATGTCACCTCGAACCCGTCCTGGACGAACGAGTTCGGATCGACTCCGAACGGGTCGAGCAGAGTCTCCCGCAGCGCGGTGCTGTCGACGAGGACCGATGCGGCCATGATGACGGGCAGGACCGAGGTGAACAGCTGTGCGGCGAGCGTCATCGAGCGGTCGACGAGTTCGATCCGCCCGAGCCCCAACAGAATACGCTCTAGCGCACGCCCAGCCGGGTGAGTGTTCAACTCGGCGCGAACCCGCGCCACTTGCGCGGCCGGCATGAAGCGATCCTGCCAGGCATCCGCTCGTCGTGCGCGCCGATCGGTTACAGCGCTACGCCGATGTACTTGGTTTCGAGGAACTCGTCGATTCCGGTGAAACCGCCCTCGCGCCCGAGCCCGGACTCCTTGATTCCCCCGAACGGTGCGGCCGGGTTGGAGACCACGCCCTGATTGAGCCCCACCATCCCGGCTTCGAGGGCCTCGCACACGCGCAGACCTCGTCGCAAGTTCTCGGTATAGACGTAGGACACCAACCCGAAGGGGGTGTCGTTTGCGCGGCGGACCGCTTCGTCTTCGGTTTCGAAGGTACTGATCGCTGCGACCGGGCCGAAGATCTCGGTATGGCACATCTCCGCGTCGTCGGTGACATTCGTGAGCACCGACGCCGGATAGAAGAATCCGGGCCGGTCGACGGGAGCGCCGCCGAGGGCGACGGTCGCGCCGCGCGTCACGGCGTCGTCGATGAGTTGCCCGACCTTGTCGACGGCGGCGCGGTTGATGAGTGGACCGACGACCACCCCGTCCTCGACACCGCGACCCATCGGCAGCGCGGACATGCGCTCGGTGAGGCGCTTCGTGAACTCCTCGGCGGCACCGCGCTGGACGAGAATGCGGTTCGCGGCGGTGCAGGCCTGCCCGATGTTGCGCATCTTCGCGGCCATCGCGCCGTCGACGGCGGCGTCCAGGTCCGCGTCGTCGAACACGAGGAACGGCGCGTTCCCGCCGAGTTCCATCGAGGTGCGCATGACGGTCTTCGCACACAGTTCGAGCAGGTGCTTGCCGACTCCGGTCGATCCCGTGAACGACAGTTTGCGCGAGCGTGGGTCGAGGATCAGTGGGGCCATCACGTCGTCGGACTTCGAGGTGGTGACGACGTTGACGACACCGGGCGGAAGCCCTGCCTCGCTGAGGAGATCGACGAGGGCGAGCATCGACAGCGGGGTCTGCGACGCCGGCTTGATCACGCTCGTGCAGCCGGCGGCGATGGCCGGGCCGATCTTGCGGGTGCCCATCGCCATCGGGAAATTCCACGGGGTGATGAGGAGGGTCGGGCCGACGGGCTGCCGGGTGACGAGAAATCTCGATCCACCTGCGGGGGCCTGCATGTAGCCGCCGTCGATGCGCACGGCTTCTTCGGCGAACCAGCGGAAGAATTCGGCCGCATAGGTGATCTCGCCGCGTGCTTCTGCCAGCGGTTTGCCCATCTCGAGGGTCATGACGAGCGCGAGCCGGTCGATGTTCTCGAGCATGAGCCGATACGCGTCCGCGAGGATCGTCGAGCGTTCACGCGGTGACGTCTGCGCCCACGAATCCTGGGCGGCCGCCGCGGCGTCGAGGGCACGCATCCCGTCGGCGGGGCTCGCATCGGCGACCGAGCACAGCTCTCGCTCTGTGGACGGGTCGACGACGGGCATCGTGTGGTCGGCGTCCTGCCATCGGCCGTTGATGAAGAGGCCCGTCGGGACCGTACGGATGGCTGCCTCTTCGTTCGGGCTCAGCTTGTCGTTCTGGGTGACCGCCTGATCGGGCATGGCATGCCTTTCGTCCGTTGCCTTCGGCCTCCGCCCATGTTATGCATATTGTCAACAATCCAACAATAGGATTGGGATTCGAACTCGGTCGCCGAACCCGGGAGGGTTGTCATGACTCGACTGTCTCCACTGCTTCAGCAAGCCACGCCCGTCACCGTCGACCACGCCGCCGGTAGCTACATCTACGGCACCGACGGACGCAGATATCTCGACTTCACGGCGGGAATCGGTGTGACCAGCACCGGTCACTGCCACCCGCACGTCGTCGAAGCAGCGCAGCGACAGATCGGCTCGCTGATCCACGGCCAGTACACGACCGTCATGCACAAACCCCTGCTCGAACTCACCGAACGACTCGGCGCCGTCCTACCGGAGGGCCTGGACTCACTGTTCTTCGCGAACTCGGGGAGCGAGGCGGTCGAGGCGGCGTTGCGTCTCGCTCGCCAGGCGACCGGACGTCCCAACGTGATCGTGTTCCACGGTGGATTCCACGGCCGCACCGTGGCGGCCGCGTCGATGACCACCTCGGGCACGCGATTCTCCGCTGGATTCAGCCCCTTGATGGGCGGGGTGCACATCGCTCCGTTCCCCAACGCCTACCGATACGGATGGACCGAAGATCAGGCCACCGATTTCGCCTTGAAGGAACTCGACTACCTCTTCGCGACGGTCACCTCACCCGCCGAAACTGCGGCGTTCATCGTGGAACCTGTTCTCGGTGAAGGCGGTTACGTACCGGGCAACACCCGCTTCTTCCAGGGCCTGCGCGAGCGCGCCGACCGGCACGGCATCCTCCTCGTCTTCGACGAGATCCAAACCGGATTCGGGCGCACCGGAAAGTTCTTCGGACACCAGCACTTCGACACCCGTCCCGACGTGATCACCATCGCGAAGGGCCTGGCCAGCGGCTTCCCGCTGTCGGGGATCGCGGCGTCCGAAGAGCTCATGGTCAAGGCGTGGCCCGGGTCCCAGGGCGGAACCTACGGCGCCAATGCCGTGTCGTGTGCGGCAGCGGTCGCGACCCTCGATGTCATCGAGAAGGAAGGGCTCGTCGAGAACGCTGCGGCGCGCGGCACCGAACTGCTCGACGGTGTGCGCTCACGTGCCACCGACGCAGTGGGGGACGTGCGGGGCTTGGGACTGCTGGTGGGCAGCGAGTTCGTCAGCGCGGACGGCGAGCCCGATCGCGAACGGGCCGCAGCCGCACAGAAACTCGCAGCATCGAAAGGGTTGCTTCTCCTGATGTGCGGCGCGTACATGAATGTCGTGCGGATGATCCCGCCACTCATCGTCACATCCGAACAGATCGAGGACGGCCTCGGGATCTGGTCCGAGGTGCTCTCCGAAATCTGATCGCGCTCAGGAGTTTCTGTGGCCCGCTACATCACGATCACGCTCAACAAGCGAGGTATCTCCTGCCGCGCAAAACTTCTCGACGTCGAAGCGCCGCTCACATGTGAGGCAGTGTGGAACGCTCTGCCGCAGAGCGGCGCGGCGTTCCACGCGAAGTACGCACGCAACGAGGTATACACCCTCGTGCCCCGGATCACGACGGCACCCCATCGTGAAAATCCCACGGTCACACCTATTCCCGGAGATATTTGTCTCTTCGACTTCGAGCCGTGGGAGATCGGCAACCCGGCATACGGATACGAACCGGGATCCGAGGCCCACCACGAGCAGGGGGCCACCGATCTGGCGCTGTTCTACGGACGCAACAACCTGCTCATCAACGGCGATGTGGGCTGGGTACCGGGAAACGTGTTCGCGACCATCGAGGACGGACTGCCCGGCCTCGCGGTCGCATGCAACGACCTGTGGATACAGGGGGTGGTGGGGGAGACGTTGAGCTTCGCCCGGGAACTGTAGGTCAGCGGATTCGGCTCGAGTCGGGGCCGTTCTGCTCCTTCTGGAGCCGAGCAGGGCAAGATGGCGCCCATGCAGACCTTGCCTTTGACCTTCGAGTCCTCTGTCGTCGTACGCGCTACCCCGGAGGAGGTGTACGCGATCGTGTCGGATGTGACGCGGACGGGCGAGTGGTCGCCGGTGTGCGCGGAGTGCTGGTGGGATTCGGATCAGGGGCCTGAGGTCGGTGCTTTCTTCACCGGGCGGAACGTGACCCCGGACCGCACCTGGGAGACACGCTCGGAGGTGGTCGTCGCTACCCCGGGCACGGAGTTCGCGTGGTCGGTCGGTCCCGGTGTCGTGCGCTGGAGTTACCTCATGGAACCCGTCGATGCGGGTACGAAGTTGACGGAGACGTGGGAGTTCGGCGAGGCCGGGAGGAAGTTCTTCGACGAACGCTTCGGTTCCGACGCTGCCCAGGAGATCGCGGCGCGGGAAGTGGCTGCCAGGGAAGGCATCCCCGCGACGCTCGCCGCGATCACGCGGATCATCGAGGGCTGAGAGTCCTGGACGCACCTCGAGGACCGGCCAGAGCTTTCCTGATGAGGGCTGTTGCCTTCCGATGGTGACGCCTGTGGATCTGGTCAGCGGGTGGAGAACACGGACGGCATCGAGCGTGTGATTTACCACGTGATCAGGAGGTGGATTGTTATGACAACCGCACACCCACGACCCGACCTCGCCGCCTACAACGACGCCGCCCGTATGTCTCAATCGGAGCTGGTCACGGCGCTGCGTGAGCTGCTCGGTGCCAAGCTCGTCGCGTATCTCGGGAAGGTGAAAGAGACCCGGGCTGTACGCCAGTGGGCCGAAGGTACTCGCACCATCAACAACGAGACCGACGTCGAACGCCTCCGCATCGCCTACCGCGCCGCCCGTCTGATCGCGGAACGCGACACCCCGGCAGTGGCCCAGACCTGGTTCCAGGGCCTGAACCCGATCCTCGATGACCGTCCGCCGGCACTGCTGTTGCGCGAGGGTGATCTCCCCGACCTCGGACCGAAGGTCCTCGCGGCTGCGCGTCAGTTCGCGGCGGTCGGATGAACGCAGCCGACCGCACGTCGGTCCCCACCTCGCGCGGCGATGTCTGCTGCGCCCAAGTCCGGGGAGCTATCGCCTACCGCGTCGGCTACCCGCCGACCTCGTGGGAGTGGACGCCGTGGGAGTTCGCGACCGATGGCCGCTTCACCGGCCGTTGGGATGATCCTGCGGGGGTGTGGCGGACCTTGTACGTCGGTGACGACGAGGACGAGTTCCCGACCATCGCGCCGGGCCGTGTCCCACGGTCGTGGATGTCGACCCGGGTTACCGGTAGCGGTGCGATCAGCGGATGGTTCGTCGTGCCCGGCGACGCCGAGTCCGTGGCTCGACGTTGAGGTCCTCGATCTCGAGCACCGCCTCTGACATCGATTCGCTCCCGCCGATGCGTGACCGACAAGCATGGGAAAGTGCTCGTGCACGACAGTCTCGTCCAAAATGGATGCCAGGGGTGCTGAGGCCGTTGGAGCACCTCGCTACAGGGTCGCGGAATGCCATTGTCAGGGCGGGCAGGAACCAGTGTGAGCACTCAGTCGGCAGTGCGGGTCCGAGGTCGGCCTGCTCGTCGGCGGGGCCACTTCGACGAATGCACCAGTGCCGCATCGCTTGATGGTTAGGATGTGTTCTGCACGGTCCATCCGAGTGGCATTGCAGAACTCCTGCCTCCTCCTACAAGCCGGGAAAGGAGAAGCAACCGTGGCCTATCCGATGTTCCGCCACCTCACCCCGCGACAGAGCGCACACCCCGTGAGCAGACCTACCGAGATGACGATGCTGCCCCATAGGGGCAACATCACCCGGGGCCTGCCCCAGCAGGGAAACGTACCGTGACCGTCCGCGTCGGCAGTGACCCGCGCGCCGTGCGGCATCGTGCACGTCCCGGCGCAGAAAGCGCCGGTCAGCTTGCGCAAAGGCCGCAGGTCGCGGTCGTCGGGGGTGGCATCGCCGGGTTGGCCGCGGCCACCGGGCTCGCCGAACGCGGCGTAGGCGTGACGCTGATAGAGCGCGCACCGTATCTCGGGGGCCGGGTCGGTGGCTGGAGCGAATCACTGCCCGACGGGACGCAGGTGGCGGTCAACCGCGGCTTCCACGCGTTCTTTCGCCAGTACTACAACCTGCGGCAGCTACTGGCCCGGACTGACCCGAACCTGGACCGGTTGACCCCGGTCGAGGACTATCCGCTCCTCGATGCACACGGCCGTCTCGACAGTTTCCGAGGGTTACCGCGTACCCCGCCGTGGAGTGCACTGCGATTCGCCCTGCGCAGCCCCACTTTCACAGTCCCGGATCTGATGCGGATCGATGCTCGCGCCGCCGCGCCACTGGCAGACGTCAGTGTGCCGGAGATCTATCATCGCCTCGACCACATCGACGCGGCAACGTTTCTGCAGCGCATGCAGTTTCCCGCCGCTGCGCGCCATTTGGCGTTCGAGGTGTTCTCCCGCAGTTTCTTTGCCTCACCCGGGGCGATGTCGGCGGCAGAACTGGCCGCTATGTTCCATATCTACTTCCTCGGTTCGGCCGAAGGGCTGCTCTTCGACGTGCCGACCGCCAACTACGACACCGCCTTGTGGAATCCGTTGGGCCGGTATCTGTCCGATCTCGGCGTCGATACATGCCTCGACACCACCGTCACCGCCGTCGAGACCGGCGGTCCGCGCACCTTCCGGCTGCACCACCGCGACGACGCCGTACTCGACGTCGATGCGGTAGTCCTCGCTCTCGATACCGCGGGGCTGCGCACGCTGGTCGAGGCCTCGCCGGACCTGGGCGACGAGCAGTGGCGTACCCAGATTGCGCGTCTGCGAACCGCTCCACCGTTTCTGGTGCACCGGCTGTGGCTGGACCGTCCCGTCGCTGCACACCGGGCACCGTTTCTGGGTACCGGAGGCCTTGCGCCGCTGGACAACATCAGTGTGCCCGACCGATACGAGCACGAGGCCGCCACGTGGGCGCGGCGCAACGATGGGGCCGTCGTCGAACTGCACGCCTACGCCCTCCCCGACGATCTCCCGAGCCACGACACGCACCCGCGACCCGCAGAATTGACAGCGCAACTGGTGCAGCGGCTGCACGAGGTCTACCCGGAAACCGCTACGGCCCGCATTGTCGCCGAGCATACGCAGCGCCGATCCGATTGTCCGCTGTTCGGTGTCGGCGACTTTGCTCATCGTCCCCCGGTGCACACTCCGCACCCGCGGCTGATGCTGGCCGGCGACCTGGTGAGGATCGATCTGCCGGTTGCGTTGATGGAACGCGCCGCCACCACAGGCCTGCACGCCGCCAACTGTCTGCTCGCCACGTGGGAACTGGTCGGTCACGACCTGTACACCGTGCCCACTCGCGGTCGCAACACTGTGCTGCGATGGCTGGCCGCGACCGGAAACCGCCAGACATGAGCGGATCCGGTTCCGGCCCGGGGAAATGGCCGAAAAATATTCCGCTGCAGCCTCTCCAGAAATTCGATTGGAGTGCGCAACGCCCCACATATCATGACGCAGACCCCGGACTTATCGCCGCTGTCCTCGACCGCACGCAGGCCCGCCCGTCGGGAAACTGGTTCGTCATCGCCGCCAGCGACGGGATCGGCACCGAACACCCGATCGGTGTCACGGTCGCCGGTGTGGAGCTCGTCGCGTGGCGCGACCGAACCGGACGCTTGATCGTCGGCCCCGGCGCATGTCCGCATCTCGGGGCGCCGCTGGCCCGCGCAGCACTCGACTGCGGTGCGCTGCGATGCCGCTGGCACGGGCTGCGTATCGCCGCCGAGGGGGTGCCCGGCTGGACACCGTGGCCAAGCCACGATGACGGTGTACTGGCCTGGGTGCGCCTCGACCACATCGGACGACAGACGCCGACCCCGGCGCCGATCATCGGCCCCCGGCCGCCTGCACATGCACATCTGGCGGCCGTGACGACCATGGTGGGGGTGTGCGAGCCCGTCGACATCGTGGCCAACCGGCTCGATCCGTGGCACGGCGCATGGTTCCACCCGTATTCGTTCACCCATCTCGACGTACTGGAGACCCCTGATCCAGATAGCGGCGATCGGTTCGTGGTGGCCGTGACCTTCCGTGTCGGGCGGCGCCTCGGGGTGCCCGTGCGCGCTGAGTTCACCAGCCCGGAACCTCGGACCGTGGTGATGCGGATCCTCGACGGCGAGGGTGCCGACAGCGTGGTGGAAACTCACGCCACCGCGCTCGGCCCGGGCCCCGATGGACGGCCCCGTACCGCGGTGATCGAAGCGGTCCTCGCTTTTTCGCCTCGGAGCGGCTTCACCGCGGCACGTCGTGCTGCACCGATGCTGCGTCCGTTGATGCGCCGTGCCGCAGCCCGGCTCTGGCGTGACGATCTCGCCTACGCCGAACGCCGTTACGAGCTGCGCACCACACAGGTACCTCCGCACAGGTGAGGCCACGGCTGCGATGTCGTTTGAAGTGCCCGGCGGCGGGAATACACCCTCGGTGAACAGCAATAGCGGCCGGCCCGACTCGGAACACCGCAGACCCACCGGTGCCGGCGACGACACCATCGCCGCGGTAGGCAAAGTATCGGAGGCTCTCGAATGCGTCGAGCGCGCCCGTGGACATCTCTACGACCTACATCAATTGATCGGGCACGCGGACCTGCTTCTCGAAGATGCCATCGGCATGCTCGAGGCCGCTGGGCACTCCGATCACGCCACCCGGCTGAAGCAAGAGATGCTCGGCCGCAACGTGATCAGTGGACGCTGGACTTTTCAGATCGTCGAAGACTTCGACGACAACTACTGGTCTGTGTTTCGCTCCGAAGAACGTCGGGTGCGGGAGGCATTGCAAGACGGCAAACGACATGTGTTCGAGTCGGAAATGAAAGAGCGGCGACGCACCGACGGCCACCCCGATCACACTGCTCGGCCGTGACCGCACGAGCGGTGCCGCCGGCTACGCTGCTGAACCGGCGGCACCTCGACCGAGGTGCACTTCCATGAGGACAACCCCGGCTGTCGCATGCGATACCCATTTTGCGTCACGGTAACCAAGTCGGTTTGCCGGTGAAGGCGTCGATGTCATCATGGGAGCATGTACCAGGGCGAACCCGGCGGCAGGACAGGCGACCCGACGACGAATTCGTTCGAACGGCGCCTGCGTGCAGCGATTGAACAGACCGCACGCGACATGCGCGACGAGCACGCCAGCCTCAACGGCACCTTGAAGTCGATCACAGCTGCTGCGGTCGAGCTGATACCCGGTGTCGAGCACGCCGGCATCACCTTGGTCGTCGGGCGCACGCATTTCGAATCGCGGGCCGCGACCTCGGAGTTGCCGAGAAAGATCGACGAGCTGCAAGACCGGCTCCAGGACGGGCCGTGCGTGCGATCGATCTGGGAGAAGGAGACCGTGAGCGTCGCCGATCTCGCGCAGGACGACCGTTGGCCCGTATTCGGGCCGGAAGCTGCTGCGCTGGGCGTCGGCTCGATGCTGGCATTCCGTCTCTATACCGCCGAGGACACGCTCGGGGCCCTGAATTTGCACAGTTCGCACATCGCCGCGTTCAACGAGGGCAGCATCAGTGTCGGCTCGACCCTGGCCACCCATGCCGCGATTGCGTTGATCGCCACGTTGCGGGAGGAGCAGTTTCATAATGCGTTGGCGTCGCGCGATATCATCGGGCAGGCCAAGGGAATCCTGATGGAACGCTTCGGGATGGACGCCGATACAGCATTCGGGATGCTACGCACGCTGTCGCAGGAGCGCAACGAACCGCTCAACGAGATCGCGCTCGAACTCGTCGAAGTGGACCACCCTCCTCACTGATAGCCGATGTACAGTCCTCGACCGGTATATCGGCTCCAGGTCGATGCTGCGCGGTACACCGCTGTGGGATGTTCCAACGGAGCTGCATCGCATCACGTGCTCGTACACGAGCTGGTGGATCTTCGTCGACAGACCACGAACCGGCCGACCGTACGACCGGCTCGAGCGCACGACGCGTGGAGAATTCGTGCCCGCGGTTGGACGCTGACGACACTGCTGCAACGGGTACCGTCGTGCGGGGTCGGTCGATGTTCTGGGCGGCGGTGATCAGGAACCGGATCGAACTGCGGGCGTTGCGCCGAATGAACGCCGAGCTCGAGAAGTCCATCGAAATACTCAAAGCCGCACCGTCTTTCTTCGCGCGGGTGTGAGACCCGCCACGCAAGTGATCTGCCGATTCATCGCCGAACATCGCGAGGAGTTCGCCGGTCGCACCGATCTGCCGTGTGCTCACGAGCACGGGTGCCCGATCGTCCCGAGAACCTTCCACGCCTGGCCGGGCCGTCCGCTGTCGAAGCGCGGATTGTGGGACGCCACCACCACCGCGGTGCTGGCGTCGTACTACGCGGAGCAGGACGAGCACGGCAGACGCAAACCCGAGTCGGGCCCACCTGCGGCGCCAGGGCATCGAGGTGGCCCGCTGCACCGTGGAGCGGCTCATGCGCGTGAACGGGTGGCGCGGAGCCACCCGGGCGAAAAGGTCCGCACCACCATCGCGGATGCGTCGGCGCCGCGGAGACCCGGACCTGATCAACCGGAATTTCCGGGTCGAGCGTCCGGACGCGCTCTACGTCGCCGACTTCACGTATGTGCGGATGGCGCCGTGCTTCGCATACACGGCGTTCGTGATCGATGCGTTCGCCGACGCGATCGTCGGCTGGGAGGTGTCGACGTCCAAGGAAACCGCATTCGTGCAACGGCAGTGGATCACGCCTGCAGGCTGCGGTCGGATCACGGTGACCCGTTGCGCGACAGGATTATTCACCACTCGGATGCGGGTTTTCGATATGGGGCTATGTGGCTATGCGGTTCGGGGAAACCCTGTTCCTGCAAGGACTTCGGCCGTCGATGGGGTACGTGGCCGATGTCTACGGCAACGCCCTCGCCGAGGCGACCATTGGACTCTGCAAGGCCGAGTGCATCGCCGACGACTCCCTGTTCCGCAAGGGGCCGCTGCGCACCATCTGTGATGTCGAGGAGGCCACCTCGGCGTGGGTGCACTGATACCCGGCCGGCTCATGCGTCGTCTCGGCCGGATCCCACCGGCCGAGTACGAGGCCAAGTGCGACGCCGGACACCGTGCAGATCGCCCGGTTGCACACAATGACAGTGTGTGCATGAAACCCGGGATGGTTCAAGGTGCTCAGTGGGTTGCGGCGAGTAATCGGGTGGTGAGTTCGTCGACCCGGGTGGCGATGTCGTCGCGGACCAGGCGCATGCGCTCGATTCCGTCGATGCCGCGCTCGGAAGGCTCGTCGGTGTCCCAGTTCTCGACGGCCACGCCGGCGGGAGCGTCGACGCGGGCTTCGCTGCCGAGAGTGACCACCAGGTCGGCCTCACCGAGCAGTTGCGGATCGATCGGCTTGGGGTGCTCACCGTCGATGGAGGCGCCTACCTCGTGGAGGACCTGTACCGACAGAGCGTTCAGTGACGGCCCGGGGACGGTGCCGGCCGAGTGGGCGACGACGCGGTCGCCGGCGGTCTTGCGCATCAACGCTGCGGCCATCTGGGATTTTCCGCCGTTCTTCACACACACGAACAGCACCGAAGCAGTGGGCACGTGGAGGTCCCTTCCCATTTGACGACTGGATTGATAGAGGCAAATATAGACGGATGTCGAACCAGCTGTCGAACGGGGCCGAGCCGTGCTGCCCGCCGCTCTCGCGCGAGCCCCTCACCTCGGATCGGTCCACAGACCTGGCCCGCATGTTCAAGGCCCTCGGTGATCCGGTGCGGCTGCGGATGCTCAGCATGATCGCCAGTCACCAGGGCGGTGAGAGTTGCGTGTGCGACATCAGCCCCGCGTTCGACCTGTCGCAACCCACCATTTCGCATCACCTCAAGGTGCTGCGCGAAGCCGGACTGCTCGACTGCGAGCGTCGCGGCACCTGGGTCTACTACCGGGTGGTCCCGGCAGCTCTCGAACAGCTCTCTGCGGTGCTCGCCACCGAATCCGGGGTCCTGCCCGCTTCTGCCTGCACCCCGACAGCCGCTCTCGCGGGAACTCACTCGTGACCACCACGACCGAACACCGGTCTGTCGCCGGGAAGATGTCGGTCCTCGACCGGTTCCTCGCGGTGTGGATCGGCATCGCCATGGTCGTCGGACTACTGCTCGGTCGCCTCATACCTGGGCTCGGCGACGCACTGAGTGTCCTCGAGATCGACAACATCTCGCTGCCGATCGCGCTCGGTTTGTTGATCATGATGTATCCGGTGCTCGCGAAGGTGCGCTACGACCGCCTCGACGCCGTCACGGGTGATCGCAAGCTGCTGATCTCCTCGCTGATCCTGAATTGGGTGCTCGGCCCGGCGCTGATGTTCGCCCTCGCGTGGCTGCTGTTACCCGACCTGCCCGAGTATCGCACGGGCCTGATCATCGTCGGCCTCGCCCGCTGCATCGCGATGGTCATCATCTGGAACGACCTCGCGTGCGGCGACCGCGAAGCAGCCGCCGTGCTCGTCGCGATCAACTCCGTCTTCCAGGTGATCATGTTCGCGGTGCTCGGCTGGTTCTACCTCTCGGTGCTACCCGGCTGGCTCGGACTCGAGCAGACGACCCTTGACGTCTCGCCGTGGCAGATCGCCAAATCGGTGCTGATCTTCCTCGGCATCCCGCTGGTCGCCGGTTTCCTCACCCGCCACTTCGGTGAAAAGGCCAAGGGCCGCCAGTGGTACGAGGGCACGTTCTTGCCGAAGATCGGCCCGTGGGCACTGTACGGGTTGTTGTTCACGATCGTGATCCTGTTCGCGTTGCAGGGTGAGCAGATCACCTCGCAGCCGTGGGACGTCGTCCGCATCGCTCTGCCGCTGCTGGCGTACTTCATCCTCATGTGGGGCGGCGGGTTCCTGTTCGGTGCCGCGATCGGTCTCGGCTACGAACGCACCACGACTCTGGCGTTCACTGCGGCGGGCAACAACTTCGAACTCGCCATCGCCGTGGCGATCGGCACCTTCGGTGTCACCTCCGGTCAGGCCCTGGCCGGGGTGGTGGGTCCGCTGATCGAGGTGCCCGTCCTCGTCGCCCTGATCTACGTTTCGCTGGCACTGCGTAAACGTTTCACACGCTCGCCCGCCGCCGTTGTGTCGTGATGACCGAACGTCAGGAGGTGTTCGAGTCGTACGCGGCGCTGCGCCGCCACGGTTCATACGCATCCGACCTCGCTGGCCACCCGCTCGCCGGCGAACGCCTGACCGCCCCGACCCAGTTTCATGGGTGAGACCGGTGGTCGCTGTCCGTTCGTGATGCTTATCGATGAGCTCATCGATGCCGCGACGCTGGCAGAGCTGCGCAATCTGCTTGATCCGATGATCACAGCGCCCGCACAGAGTTGGCCGCAGGTCAGGCCTTGCCTGCGGCGGCACTCTGCACCGCAAGTTTCGCGAGACCGGCTGCATACAACCGTCTGCCGGCGAGCAGCGCCACGATTGCGAGCAAGTACACCAGTGGAGTAAGTTGCAGTGCGCCGACGAGGCCGAGACGGTCGGCGAGGATGCCGACGATGAACGGTCCGGTCGCCAGCCCCAAGATGTTGTTGGCGACGGTCAGGGAGCCGAGGGCGGAAGCCCGCACCGACTGGTGCGTCAGGCTGGCCACCATCGCGGCAGTCGGACCGGACGAACCGGCAGAGAAGAACGCCCCGATCGCGATGAGTGTCAACTGCGCCGCACCCGGCTCCAATTGGAACGCGATCCCGAGAGAAGCCAGCGAAATCACGCAGAACACAATGGCACTGGACCACTTCGCGGAAGGGCTGTTGCGGCTGACCCGGTCGGTGATGAATCCGCACATCACCATGCCGGTGCCGATCAGCAACACGAACACCGAAGCGACCACACCTGCTTTGTCCGGGGCCATGCCGTACTCGCGGTTGAAAAGCTGGGAGTCCACGACAACAGCACGGCAGCAGTACCCTCCGCTCAGCCGGCGTTGAACGCCTCGGCGACGGTCAGTGTGTCCTCGTAGAGGTGCATGCGAACGATTCGGCCGTCCTCGACCGCCAGGTGCATGGCCACCGGTGTGGTGAACTCCTTGCCGCTGGTCACGGCGGTGTGCGTGAAGACTGCCAGCAGTATCACGTCACCACCGTCGACTATGAGGCGCTCCAGCACGACCTTGCTCTGGCCGTGCGCGAAGTGCGGCCACATGGTGGTGAAGTAGGGGGCGACTTCCTCCCGGCGGGTACGGCGCCCGGTCCAGGGCAGCGCGTCGCTGCCGGGGACGTGCCAGTCGATCTCCTCGGAGAACAGTTCCTGGATGCCGTCGGGGTCCTGCCTGCCGAGGCGCTCCAGGAACTTCTCGGCCACGGTGCGCGAGGTCTGAGTATCTGGTGTCATCGTCCCTTTGTCCTTTGTCTCTTCGTCTCTCGAGGGTGTCGGTCGGGCCTCAGCTCTGGAACAGGAAGTGCTTGCCGCTCAGTGGCCCGCCGAGCTGCATGAGCGCCCCGCCTTTGCGTAGCGCGCCGAGGTCGACCGGCGCGAACCAGAATTCGGTCCGCAGTCGTGTGAAGGTGGCTTGGCGCTCTCGTCGTCACCGGCGAGGAAGACGGCCTGCCCGGTAGTGGACCGACCACGCTCTTCATGACGCGCTTCTTGTTGTGTCGGAGCCGTTGCCCTGGCGAGACGGTCGCAAGTACGCGGCTCGGAGGTCCTGGAGCGTCGATGCGTCCCGCCTCGCCGATTCGCCGCCTAGAGCTGTGTGACGCCGCCGTCGACGAGCAGTTCCGCGCCGGTGGTGAAACTGCTTTGGTCGCCGGCCAGGTAGAGGGCGGCAGCGGCGATCTCGTCGGGACGGCCCAAGCGGCCGAGCGGGGTCGGTGGGGCGGGCTCGGCCGCGGTGGGCCGATCGTCGCGCGGAAAAGCGGCGACGAGCTCGGCCAGGCCAGGGGTCTCGACGGGGCCGGGGGTAAGAGCGTTGACGCGGATTCCGCGGCCGGCCAGCTCAACGGCCCAGGTACGCGCGAGACTGCGGACCGCGGCCTTGGAGGCGGCGTAGACGCCCAGGCCCGGGGTGGCCAGCAGAGCCGAGTTGGAAGAGATCAGCGTCACCGACGCGCCGGCCGTCAGCAGCGGCAGCGCCTTCTGGACAGTGAAGACCGTGCCCTTGAAATTGATCGAGGCAGTGCGGTCGTACTCTTCCTCGGTGATCGTGCCGAGCGGGCTGTAATCCCCGACCCCGGCGTTGGCCACCACAATGTCCAGGCGGCCGCTGCGGTTCGTGATCTCGGCGAAGACCCGGTCGAGGTCGCCGAGATCGGAGGCATCGGCCTGGATGGCGATGCCTAGGTCTCCGACCTGTGCGACGGCGGCGTCGAGCTCGGTCTTGCGGCGCCCGGTCAGGTAGACGGTGGCGCCCTCGGCGGCGAAACGGCGGGCGATCGCCAGGCCGATGCCGCTGGAGGCGCCGGTGACGAGGGCGGTCTTGTCGTCCAGTTGTCCCATGAGATTCTCCAATTCCTCGGTGTAACTAATTTTGTTACATCGGTAGTCGTGGAATGCGACCCCCCCGATCGGGGAAGTCGACGGTTCGAGGTCAGGCGGCTTTCAAGACGTCCCGCAGCACGTCTTCCAGTGTTGTCTTTGCCAGCTCCCTGCGCAGGGCGGCCTCCACCTCGTCGTACACGGCGGTCATTGCCGGCCCGATGCCGTGGCCCACGACGCACTCGGGGTTCGGTGTCGCGCGATGCAGGGCGAAGACCGGCCCCGGTTCGATCGCTTGATAGACGTCGAGCAGGGTGATCGCCGACAGGTCCCGGGCGAGCATCCAGCCGGCCCCCGCCCCCTGCCGTGAATCGGCCAGGCCGGCCTTGCGCAGCTCGCCCAGCAGGCGGCGAATCACCACGGGGTTGGTGTTGACGCTCGTCGCGATCTGCTCGGAGGTGGCGACCTCGTGGCCACGCCGCTGATACAGCCCGATCCATGTCAGGGCGTGCGCCGCGACGGTCAGTCTGCTGTTGGCACTCACGTCGGGCTCCACCTCCCTCGCTCCTCGGCGTTAGTCGTAACTATAGATGTTACAACACCATGCGGCAAGCAGCTGATGCGGCCAGTGCCCGGGAAGTGCGGTGCGGGTGAGGGGCGGGTGCCGGTCAGGACCCTCAGTAAGGGCCCGCCTGCCCCGACCGGTGCGCCGGGCGAGGACGGTTGCCAAGCCTGTCCCGGCGTCGAGCCTGCCACCGTCACCAGGGGAGCACGCCGGTGCGGTCGGTCACCGTGCCGCCGGTCACGTCCGGCTGGACGAAGTCGGCGCCGAGCGGGTCGGCGGCCTTGCGTCCGTTCTCGGCGTCTCGGGCTCCGATCCAGACCGTCTGGCCCGCCTGAACGAGTTTGCGCGAGATCTCGTGGCCGAGGCCCTGTTGCCGCCGGCGGGCGTCCGGCGCTAGTGGGCGGGACGGAACGGGTGCAGGATGCGGATGCCGTCCTCTATGGATCCGTCGATCAGTTCGAGCATCTGCGGGACGAGTTCCCGCATCCGGGGCGCGGCGAGGTGGGCGTCGAGGTGGGCGCGGGTCTCCCAGCGTTCGTAGATGACGAATTCGCAGGGCCTGCCCTCGACTTCGTGGGCCTCGTAGTCGATGTTGCCGGGGTCGTTGCGCGAGGGGGTGACGGCGGCGGTGATGAACGCCTTGAGGTCGGCCTCTCTACCGGCCTTCGCCTTCGCGTCCCAGACGACGGTCACGTAGCCGGTGGGTGTTGCGGTCATGGTGATTCCTGTTCTGTTCCGTGCTGACGGGCTGCGTGTCGGTACCGGGCCGGTGTCAGCTCTCGATGAAGCCGAGGAGGTCGGCGTTGACGGTGTCGGCGTTCACGGTGCACATGCCGTGCGACAGCCCCGGGTAAACCTTCAGGCGCGCGTTCTCGACCAACGTGACTGCCGTCTCGGAGGAGTTGGCGATCGGGACGATCTGGTCGTCGTCGCCGTGCATGATGAGCGTGGGCACGTCGATCGCCCGCAGGTCGTCGGTGAAGTCGGTCTCCGAAAACGCCTTGATCCCCTCGTAGTGCGCCTGCGCGCTGCCGGTCATTCCCTGGCGCCACCAGTTCTGGATGACGCCCTGGGAGATGTCCGCGCCCGGGCGGTTGAACCCGTAGAACGGCCCGGAGGCGAGGTCGAGGTAGAACTGGGCGCGGTTGGTGGCCACGGCCTCGCGGAAGCCATCGAAGACCTCGACCGGCAGCCCTCCCGGGTTCGATTCGGTCTGGACCATGAGCGGCGGGACCGCTCCGATGAGGACGGCCTTGGCGACCCGCCCCGCACTGTGCCTGGCGACGTACCGGGCGACCTCTCCACCACCGGTGGAGTGGCCGACGTGGACGACGTCGCGCAGGCCGAGGTGCGCCACCACGGCGGCGGCGTCCGCCGCATAGTGGTCCATGTCGTGCCCGTGGCCGACCTGGGCGGAGCGCCCGTGCCCCCGGCGGTCGTGGGCGATGGCACGGTAGCCCCGCTGGACGAGGAACAGCAGCTGGGCGTCCCAGTCGTCCGAGCTCAGCGGCCAGCCGTGGTGGAACATGACCGGCCGGCCCGAGCCCCAGTCCTTGTAGAAGATCTCGGTTCCGTCGCTGACGGTGACGAACGGCATGGTGTGCTCCTCGTGGTCTCGCCCGGATACCGGGCGGTTTCGATGTCTCCACGAGAATGGCTCGGCCACCCTACCGACAGCCTCCGTCAGCTGACTGACATCCCGCCGGCGGCTCGCTCACGTCAGTGCCGGGGCAGTACTGAGACCCGACCGGTAGCTCTCACAGCCGGGTGGCCGAAGGCTCGGGAGGCAGCGCATCCAGAGCGTCGCGGAGCTCGGCCCGCGACGTGATCCCCAGCTTCGGGAACACATGGTAGAGATGCGACGACACGGTCCGCGGCGAAAGGAACAGACGCGACGCGATCTGCGGATTGGACAGCCCCGTCGCCGCCAGCCTGGCGACCTCCAGCTCCTGTGGGGTGAGGGCTTCACCGGCCTTGCCCCGGCCGGTCCGCGTCATGCCGGTGGCGCGGAGCTCCGCAGCGGCTCGGGCCTCCCACGAACGGGCCCCGAGTTCCTCGAAGCGGTCGCGGGCGGCGGCCAGCTGCACCCGCGCATCACGGTTGAGTCCTTGCCGGCGAAGCGCTTCGCCGTACGCCAGACGAGCATGGCCGACCTCGAAGGGCCACTGCTCGACGCCCGGCAGTCCGAGTGCCTCCTCGAAGCACCGGACCATGTCCTCGGCAGTTGATGTCATCGCCGTGACCGTGGCCGAACTCAGCGCGAGCCGCGACGAGAGGTGGCCGACACCGGCGTCGTGCAGCGCGTCCGCGTGCCGTCGCGCCTCCGCGTGCCGCCCGGTGCGCACGGCGGCCTCGACGAGGTCCGGCGCGGACCACACGGCCTCGGGGTTGAACGGCGGCAGCACACCCGGGGCGCAGATCGCTGTGGCGTGCCGGAAGGCCGTCTCGAAGTCGGCGGCGCCGAGGGCCGCCCGGGCCGCCGCCTGGTGGGCGCAGTTCTCCAGCCGCTGCAGTCCCCTGGGCCTCGACCACCCCCAGACTGCTTCACAGTGGCGGCGGCACGCGTCGAGGTCGCCGCGCTGGGCCGCGGTCATTGCGGCGACGTAGTGTCCCACCTGGGCGAACAAGTGGTATCCCGTCTCCTCGGAGAGTGCGATGAGCTCGTCCGCGGCGTCGGCCGACGGCTGCCACCGGCCGGCGTACAGGTTGTCCAGGGCGACGAACATCAGGGCCGGCATGCTCGACCCCACCGCGCCGCCGTCGCGTATGACCCGGGACACGGCCTCGCGACAGCCCGGAAGCCGGTCGAGGTACGAGGCGGTCAGGGCGGTGCGGATGACCACGTCGGCGTCACTCTGGTCCCTCAGCCGCGAGATCTCCTCGTCCAGGCGGCGCAGCATGCCGTCGGTGACGGAACCGAGGTCGTGATGGACGCGCCCCAGCGACGCCGCGGCGGCGGGCGATGCCTCGGGGAACCGGTCGAGCACGTCGACCAGAGGCTGCCAGTGCTCGGGCCGGCCCGAGTACTGGCAGGCGAGGGTGAGAGCGAAGAGCGCGGTCTCCAGCTCCTCACGCGGCGGTCCGGGCATCGCCGAGGCATGCCCGACCGCCTCCATCAGCAGCGCGTGCGCCGTATCGGCCTCGCCTTCCGTGACGAGCACGAGGAAGCCGGCCGCCGCGGCCGCCGCGAGCGACCGGGCCGCCGGATCGCCCTCGATCTCACGCATGATCTCGTGGCTGACCTCCAGATGGCCCGCGACCCAGGCGGCGACGTAGGCGGCCTTCGACAGGCGGCGCCTGCGGACCCCTCGGTCGGGACTCAGTTCGGCCGCGCGCCGCAGCCTCGCGATCGCGCCGTCGGCGTCACCGCGTCGCAGGCTGCTCCGGGCCGCCGACTCCACGACGGCGGCGACCGTCTCGTCGGGCGCCGTCGTGGCTCTCGCGAGGTGATCACCGCGCCGCTCGGGCTGGTGGCCCAGTGCGTCGGCCAGTCGGCGGTGGGCGCTGCGCCGCTGCTCGCCGGTGGAACCGTCGACCACCGCGGACCTGACCAGCGGGTGCCTGAAGCGCACCGCGCGGCCGTTCTCCGCGACCATGACCAGGTGGTCACGCTCCGCGGGAGCGAGTTCCTCGAGGCTGCCCAGCCCGCCGGCCGCCTCGAGAATGCCGATGTCGCCGGAGCCCTCGAGAGCCGCGAGCAGCAGTACCTCGCGCGTTCTCTGCGGCAGTCGTCCGACGCGGGCGCCGTACAGAGCGCGCACGTCCCGCCCCGGGCCGCTCGCCCACCCCGCCCCTTGGCCGTGTCGGTCGCCGGACGCCTCCGTGGACCCGGCGAACTCGAGCAGAGCCAGGGGGTTTCCCTGTGCCTCGTGCGCCACGGTCGAAAGGACCCGGCGGGGGAGGTGGGCGAAGCGCCGGGACAGCAGTCGCAGGGCGTCCGCGTCGTCCAGCGGCGCGATCTCGAGCTCCGGCAGACCGGTGGAGCGGAAGGATGCGTCGGACTCCTCTCGCTGTGCTCCGAGCAGTCCGATGCGGCGACCGCCCAGTCTTCTGGCGACGAAACCTACCGCAGCCTGGCTCGCCTCGTCGACGGCATGAAGGTCATCGACCACGAGTAGCAACGGCCGCTCCTTCGCGGCCTCGTCGAACAGGGCCAGTGCCGCGTTCAGGACGGCGATCCGGCTCGCCGCGGGACCGACGCCGAGACCGAGAGCGACCTCGAGGGCCTCTCGCGTGGAACGTGGCAGACGACCAAGCTCGTCCGGCAGCGAACCGACGAGCTGATGGAGTCCCGCGAAGCTGATGCCAGTCTCGTACTCGACGCCGCTCCCGCGGACGACCCGCACTCCCTTCGCCACCGCCAGCTCGGCGGTCGCGTCCAGGAGCGCAGTCTTCCCCACACCCGGATCACCGGTGAGCAGCAGGGCGGCTCCGTTCATCCCGGCCATGTCCAGGAACGCCGCAAGCTCTGCGAGCTCGCCCTCCCGACCGACCAGTCCGGTCGGGCCGACGCTCATGTCTGCCCTTGGCTTCGCCCACATCCGCCGCGTCCTTCGTCGTACCTCGCGAAGCAGTCGAACCACCAGCCACGCACTCGACCAGCAATTATCGCACCCACCGGCAATCGGATCGTGAAGACATCCGCTTCGCCGACACTCGCAGCTCCCTAACGAAGATCATGCAGATCACCAGCCGGGCGCTGCAGCCCCACCGCAGCGACAGCACGAAGGTCACGCGGATCATCGCGCCGGTCGTCGCCCCGCCCGGCAAAGACCTGGACGACATGGTCGCCTCCGCCGGCTACCGCCCCTCGTCGCGTCCTCCGAGGCCTGCGCAGTCATGATGAACGACTCGTCGAGGATCATCGGCGCCGACGGAGACCAGGAACACTACGACGGCGACGCCGCTGCCGAGTCCGCCCTGCTCCACTTCTCCACCCTGCCCGACCCAGCGACCATCGCGGCCGTTTTGCGCACCCGGGTCTACCGACCCGGTCCCCTGATCTGGTCGAAGGGCCGAAAGGCCCTGCGGCGCCGGCGATCCGAGAACGAGGTCATCGGCCCCTACCCCGGTCCCGTACGACGCGGGACCAGGGTAGGCGCGACGAAGGCTTCTCCGCTTGGAAGGTGGCTTCACCAGCAGAGAAAGGCACTGCGGGCGGGCGAGCTGGAACCGCGGCGCAAAGAGTTGCTCGACGCACGAGGCGGGGATGGTCCGGGAACCGGGCGAATAGGCCTGGGAGGCAAGCTCGCCGCACGACGGTCCTACCGGCGGGCTACAGGGCACCTCGCACCGCGTCAGGACGCAGTGGGTCCCGCGGCGGCGAGGGGTTCGCTCACAGTACTGGCACGGCGCTTTCCTCGTGCTTCCCGGGCGTGCACCAACTGGGCGCTTGCCTGGATTATGGCCACGATGAAGCACAGGTCGAAGAAGAGTTCCAGTGAGGAGACGCCGCGGTGGGTCTCATCGCGGCCTCGCGCTGCTTGTCATCTGGTGAGCCAAGCTCCGAAATGCCGCTGCAGTCGGGGATTGATCTGCCAGACCATCACTGCTGCCGCCACCGGGACGAGTACAGCGAGTCGCACCGGCAGGTACAGATCCTCCAGAACAGGGTTCGTGGCCAGCCCCAGCAGGACGATGGTGGGGTAGATAGCGCACACGGTGAGCAGCCACAACTTCCAACGCCGGACGGCGGCCGGAACGGTGGGGCGGAGCCGGGGTTCGGCGTTCGCGAACGCGTTCCGGCTCTGCTCCCGGAGCGTGTGCCGGATGTCTGTCGCTGCCAGTGGGCTTGGCAGTCCAGGATCGTCGGCACCGTAGGCATGGGAAACACTTCTCTCGTTCATCGACCACTCCAAATCGAAATGCTGCGTTTTGATTTCATCGGTTCCTGCACGACCGAGGTGATGTTGGCGCTGCGGGATGGGCTGCCCGCGCGCAACAGCGGCAGCAGTCGCCAGGTGAGCAGCACAGGACTCGGATGGTTCACCGCCAGCCGCTGCTGGTGTCGTGCCGCCACTTCGGCCACGAGTCGCTGGGTCTTGGCCGGAGCGGACAACTCGGCGATGTATTGCTCGGCGCTGAAGCGTTGAGCGATCGGCACCGGTTGCTGCGGGTTGCGATCGTGCAGAAGCAACTGGTGCCCGGCTTCCGCAAGCTCCTCAGCCGGCCTGGGCCCCGGAACCGGAGCCCGGCGGGCGCCGGCCGGGGCATGATCTGATCAGTGCGTGGACTGGGTATGGTCCTGCTCTACATACACCTTGAGGGTCTGGAACTCCTCAATCGCTCGCGGGCCGCACAGATAGCCGTAACCGCTGCCCTTGACGCCGCCTTCCTCGAAGTCCTCGCTGATGGCTCCCCAGGTGTTGATCCATACAGTGCCGGTGCGGATGCGCCGGGCGATCCGGCGGGCCTTCATCGAGTCCGAGCTGAACACCGAGGCGGCCAGGCCGTAGATGGTGGCGTTCGCCTTGGTCACGGCGTCGTCCTCGTCGTCGAAGATCTCGAACGTCTGGACCGGACCGAAGACCTCTTCCTGCACGATCCGAACGTCGGTGCGGTCCACCTCGATCAGGCTCGGCCGGTAGAACGCACCGGTGGCCAGGGGGCCGTCGGTGACCACGCCGCCGCGCAGCAGTACCGTGCCGTACGAGGTGGCTTCCTCGACGATCGCGTCCACCCGCTGGGCGGACGCCCTGTCGATCACCGGGCCGAGCTGGGCATCCTTGTCGTCACCCGAGCCGAGCCGCACCTGCGCGAGCGCGTTGGTGAGTCGGGTGCGCACCTGGTCGGCGATGTCCCGGTGAACCAGTACGCGGGAGCCGGTGCAGCAGAACTGCCCGTTCATCAGCACCAGCGACTGCACCACGGTCGGGATCACTATGTCCAGATCGGAGTCGGGAAGGACCACCATCGGCGCCTTGCCGCCCAGTTCCAGACCGAGCCGCTTGAGCGTGGTGGAGGCCGCGGCCGCGATACGGCGCCCGACCGGCGTGCTGCCGGTGTAGTTGATCACGTCGACCTTGTCCGAGGAGACCAGGAACGGGGCCCCGGTGTTGCCGGACTCGGTGAACACGCTGACCACGCCCGCCGGGATCTCCGTGACCGAGGCCAGGACCTGCGCGAAAAGCTCATTGGTCAGCGCCGTCTGAGCCGGAAGCTTGACCACGACGGTGCAGCCGGCGGCCAGCGCCGGGCCCAGCGCCCGCACGGTCAGCATGATGGGGGAGTTCCAGGGAGAGATGATCCCGGCGACACCGAGCGGTTCGGGCACAGAGTGGGTGTACTGGCCAGGTGCCGTCTCGGCGGCGCGCCCGGCGTTCTGGGTGCGCGCAGAGGCCGCCGCGTACCGCAGCCATCCGACCGCACCACTGACCTCCCACGTGGTCTCACCCAGCAGCTTGCCGTTCTCCTGGGACAACATGGCCGCAACCTCGGGCACCCGGGCCTCGAGGGCGTCGGCCAGCCGACTGAGCGCGGTCGCCCGAAGCGAGGGAGTGCGCGACCATTCGGTGGTCTCGAACGCGGCGGCGGCGGCGTCCACGGCGGCCGAGGCCTCGGCCTGGCCACCGTCGTAGAACGAGCCGACGACTGTGCCGTCGGCCGGGTTGATCGATTCCAGAACCGAGCCGGAGCCGGTCCACTGTCCGTTGATCCAGTGCTGCGCGATGGTGTTCACAGTGTGCTCCTCGTGGTCTCGCCCGGGTACCGGGCGGTTTCGATGTCTCCACGAGAATGGCTCGGTCACCGTGCAGACAGCCTCCGTCAGCTGACTGACATCCGGCCGACGGCTCGCTGAGAAGCCGTTGTCTTTCCGAGGATGGCGGGTGTGTTTCCACAGGATTTCGAGCATGGCCGGATGCGCGATCCGCGGACCGAGAACTCGTTCGAAGGCGGGGTGGATTCCGGTGAGTAAGCCGCTGATGAGGTGGCTGATGTGGGTGGCTTCACCGGCGAGGTCGTCGTCGAATCCGACGAGGACCCGAGCTCGGCCGAGGCTTCATCACCGACATCGACCCGGCGCAGGGTGTGCGGCATGGTGCGGGCGGCGAAAGGCGATGATGAATGCTCCTCCGTTTCAACCTTTCTGATCGGCCAGCACATACTCCGCGAACCGCGCGACGGCGAGGACCAGGTCGTCCGAGTGCCGTGGCCCCACGATCTGGAGACCGACGGGAAGCCCGGCAGCGGTCTTCCCCGCCGGAATACTGATCGCAGGTTGCTGCGACAGGTTGAACGGGTAACTGAACGGCGTCCACTGCGGCCAGCTTGTGGCCGAAGAACCCGAGGGAACGTCGTAGCCGGCCTCGAACGCGGGAATCGGCATGGTGGGGGTGATCAGCACGTTGTGCGTCAGGTGGAATGTGCCCATGGTGATGCCCACAGCGGCAGCGACCGCGCGCGCGTCGAGATACTCGACAGCACTGAGTGTTTCACCGCGCTCCCACACCCGGCCGAGTCCAGGGTCGACTTTGTCGCGGGCGCCGTCGGGGAAGTTCTTCAACATCGCGGCGGCGCCGGACGCCCACAGCACCTCGAACGCGTCGAGTGGGTCGTCGAACCCGGGATCGGCTTCCGTGACGATCAGGCCGGCGTCGGCGAGCCGGCGCACAGCGCGGTCGACGATGTCGCCGACCTCGGGATCGACCGACACGTAGCCGAGCGTCTTCGAATACGCGACACCGAGACCGACGACCTCACGATCCAGTGCCCCGCGGAACGTCATGACCGGCGGTGCGAGCGCGGTGGGGTCGCGTGGGTCGGGCAGCGACAGGATGTCGGTGAGCAGGGCCGCGTCCTCGACGGTTCGGGTGATCGGTCCGGCGTGCGCGAGCGGGCCGAACGGGCTCGCCGGAAACAGCGGGATGCGGCCGTGGGTGGGTTTGAATCCGACGACACCGCAGAACGCCGCCGGGATGCGGATGCTGCCACCTCCGTCGGTGCCCACCGAGCAGGGTCCGAAGCCGGCGGCGACTGCTGCGGCGCTCCCGCCGGAGGATCCGCCTGCCGTCTTCGTCGTGTCGACGGGATTGCGGGTGATCCCGTGCAGCGCGGAGTCTGTCACGGCCTTCCAAGCGATCTCCGGGGTGGTCGTCTTGCCGACGAACACCATCCCGTCTTCCCGTAGTCGGGCGACGACAGGGCTGTCGACGTCCCATACCTGGTCGGGATCGACGGCCTGTGAACCTCGCAATGTGGGCCAGTGTTTCGTGAGGAAGATGTCCTTGATCGAGATGGGCACTCCGTCGAGCAGGCCCTTGGCGTATCCGGTGCGCCAGCGTTCCTCGGAGAGTCGCGCCTGTTCGAGGGTGCGTTCTTCGTCGACGAGGCAGAACGCGTTGATGTCGCGGTCGCGCGCGGCGATGTCGTCGAGGACGGCCCGGGCCGCTTCCACCGGGGACAGCTCACCCGCGGAAAAGGCAGTCACCAGTTCGACGGCGGTCATGTCGGTGGGCTTCAAGCTGCCTCCCTGATGCTCGGGCCTGTTACCGGGTGTGCGGCCTCAGGTACTCGGCACGTAGCCGAGATGCTTGTCGACGACGTTCTCGAGTTCTCCGTTGGCGCGCCACCGCTGGAAGTTGTCGACGAACACGTCGACCAGCGCATTTCTCCATCCGGCGAAGTCGCCGGAATTGTGCGGTGTGATCATGACATTCGAAATATCCCACAGTGGATGTTCCGGGGGGAGTGGTTCGGTGTCGACGACGTCGAGTGCGGCTCCGGCGAGTTCACCGGATTGCAGTGCGTCGACCAGATCGTCGGTGCGGACGAGATCGCCGCGTCCGACATTGATGAAGCGCGCGCCAGGTTTCATCGCGCGGAACAGGTCAGCGTCGAACATGTTGCGTGTCTGTTCGGTCAGGGGTGCGGCCACGACCACGAAGTCGGCGTCGGCGAGTGCGTCGGGAAGGTCTTCGGTGGCGGTGACGGTACCGAAGTCCGGGTCCTGGTCGCGTGCGCGTCGCCCCGACCCTCGAACCTGCATGCCCACTGCGGTGAGCAGGCGTGCGATCGCGCGACCGATAGGACCGGTCCCGACGACCAGCGCGGTGCGTCCGGTGATGCGTTCGGATTCGCGGTGCCGCCACGTGTGTTCGCGCTGGAGCCGGAGTGATTCCGGGAGGCCCTTCGCGAACGAGAGGATCTGTGCGAGAACGTATTCTGCGATCGGTTGATCGAACACGCCCCGGGAATTGGTGACGGTGACGTCGCTGTCTCGCAGAGCGGGGAACATGAGGGGATCCACGCCGGCCGCCGCCACATGCACCCAGTGCAGTGACTCGGCGGCGTGCCATGCTTGGGGGAGTGCATCGGTGAGGAAGTCGTAGACGAACAGCACGTCGGCGCCCGCTAGTGCGGTCGCGAGACCGTCGCTGTCGGTGTAGCGAATCTCGGCGTGCTCGGCTACCGAGGCCAGAAGCGCCGTGTCCGGCACGGTCTCTGCATGGAGTACTGCCACCACAGGATTCACTGTCACGATTGACACCGTATGAGTGCATCGTATTATTGTCAACAATCCTCGTATGGTGGTGTCTTCGGGTAGAAGCAGAGGACCCTATGGAATTGAACATCCCCGAATTCGAGGGGCCCCTCGCGCAACGGGGCATCGGCATCATCGCACCGTTCGATCTCGCGCTCGAACGCGAACTGTGGCGCTGGACTCCGCTCGAAGTGAGCCTGCACCTTGCGCGCACACCTTTCCAACCCGTTGCGGTGAGCAGAGCGATGGCCGAACTCGTGTCCGATCGACGTCACCTCGTGGCCGCAACCCGCGACATTCTGCAGGTCGAGCCGGAAGTGGTTGCCTACCTCTGTAGTTCCGGGTCCTTCATCAGGGGTGTGGGATTCGAGAAGACGCTGTGCGACGCGATCTGCGAGGCCGGTGCGCCCGCAGCGGTGACGACCTCGGGGGCGCTACTCGAAGCACTCCGTGAACTGGGTCTGACCAAGATCTCGGTGCTCACCCCGTACGACGAGGAGTTGACACTGCTCCTGCACGACTTTCTTGCCGAAGCCGGAACCGATGTCGTGCGGTCTCGGCATCTCGGCCTCGGGGGAGGCATCTGGAAGGTCAACTACCGCACGATCGCCGAACACATCATCGGGGCCGATACCCCCGACTCCCAGGCCATCTTCGTCAGCTGCACCAACCTGCCGACCTACGACCTGATCGCACCGTTGGAACGTGAGCTCGGAAAACCGGTGCTCACGGCAAACCAGCTGACGATCTGGGCGTGCCTCGGGCGGATGCAGTTGCCGATGACCGGGCCGGGCCAGTGGTTGAGAGGTGTCTTCTGATGCGAGGTGTTCCAGGTGCGTGAGAGTCCGACGGTGGGGATCATCTACCCCGACCATGCAGCGGAGGACGACTATCCGTTCGCCGCAGATCTCCTCGGCGTCCGGATTCCCGTCGCCCACATCTACGGCACCGATCTGCACGCGGTGCCCGAGCTGCTCGACCTGGGCAGCCCGAGCAAACTCGCCGCTGGGGCAGCGAAGCTCGCGCCGGAGTCGCCCGACGTCGTCGTGTGGGCGTGCACGTCCGGGAGTTTCGTCTACGGACCCGACGGTGCGCGCAACCAGGTAGCCGAGCTGTCGGCGGCGGCAGGAGACATCCCGGCGTCGAGCACCAGTTTCGCGTTCGTCGAAGCACTGCGTGTACTCGGTGGACAGAACAACCACAGCGCGACACGTGTCGCGATCGCGGCGAGCTACCCGCGCGACGTCAGTGAGCTGTTCGTCGAATTCCTGCGTGCCGCGGGGATCGACGTCGTCTCGTTCACCGGCGCGGGCATCGAGACCGCAGCGCAGGTGGGCACTCTCACCCCGGATGAAGTGCTTGCCCTCGCCTCGGACAACGACCACCCCGACGCGCAGGTACTTCTCGTTCCCGACACCGCCATGCACACGCTGAGGTTCCTGCCCGAGATCGAAAAGCAGGTCGGCAAGCCGGTGCTCACTGCCAACCAGGTCTCGGTGTGGGAGGGGCTTCGCCTCGCGGGATATACATGTGTACGCCCGCAGCTGGGCACACTGTTCGAGGAAGGTATCGATCATGGCGCTCGGTGATCTCGGAGATCTCCAACCTGTGGCCCAACCGTCGACGGCGGAGTTGATCGCTGATCAATTGCGGTCGGCCATCGTCCGCGGCGCCATCGAACCGGGCGCGCAGCTCGGTGAGGCCGAACTCGCGACACGTTTCGCCGTGTCGCGGGGGCCGTTGCGCGAGGCCATGCAGCGTCTCGTGTCGGAGGGACTGCTCTACAGCATCCGGAACCGCGGCATCTTCGTCACCGAACTGACCTTCGACGACGTCGTCGACATCTACAACAGTCGCCGCGTCATCGAGGGCGGCGCGCTCGATCTCGTACTCGACGGACGACGTGAGGCCACGTGGCGCGACCTCGGCGCAGCGATCGATGCGATGCGCGCCGCCGCACAACGCGGTGACGCCGGCGGTGTCTCCGATGCGGACCAGATGTTCCACGAGGTCCTCGTTGCCGGCGCGTCGAGCCCGCGGCTGATCCGGTCGGCGCGCACTCTGCTCGTCGAGACCCGCATGTGCCTCGGGGCGCTGCAGACCACCTATCGCGACCTGCAGGTGCAGGTCGACGAGCATGTCGCGCTGCGCGACGCGATCCGTACCGCCGAGCCGGACGTTGTGCGCAAACTCCTCGTCGAACATCTGCACGACACCGTCGATCGGCTCAGGGGTCAGGATCTCACGGGATAGGAGTGACGACCTCCGCCTCGCCGAACGTCATCTTCAGATCGGGGATCGACGACGTGACCAATGCGCGTCGAGGCAGACCCAGGCCGCGTAGCTCCTCAGCGATCGGATGGGTGCCCAGCTGCAGCGTCGCGCCGCCGATCCGGGTGCGCACACCGCTGGGATTCATGTCCCACGTCGTCCGACGCGTGACGCCGTCGAGGTGCGAGTACGCGGCCAGCGACGCGGCGATGCCCTTGCCGGGAACGGGGAGGCCGGGGGTCACCGACATCTCCGCGATCAGCGCTCCGTCGCAGTTCACACGTCCATGCTTGGTGTCGCTGTGATGGTCGGTGTCGAAATCGGCCAGGATCTTCGGGAAGCCCCAGATACCCCGGCCCGCTGCGCGTGTGAACTCTCCGTCGACCGGCAACTGATGGATCAGCGCGCCAGCGCCTCCGGTGGCGAGGTCGCGCAGGTCTTGCAGTACGCCGCCGCCGCGCCGTGCGTGGTCGCGCACGAGGAAGCAGACTCCGAACTCGTTGTACGGGCCGAGGTCGCCGTCCACGTAGTCGACGAACACGAGCGTGCACAGTCCGCGGCCGGGCCGGTGCTGCAGGAGCTCGAGTCCGGTGTGGTCGATCAGCGGCTGAGCGGGGGAGACGGGAACGGAGAAGACGGCCATGAACGCCGTCGCCGTGCGCACCTGCACCGGCATCTCGACGGGAGTGCCCAGCACCATGTGAACCTCACTCATGACTGCAATGAGAACACGTTCTAGTCGTCAGTGGAACCCTCCCACGACGGAGCGAGTGGTACACCCGTCTCGATGAATCGATCGGGTGTACCACTCGCTCGGAAGGGGAAGGCGGGGAAGGGAGCGTGGGTAGAGCGGTCAGCTGGGCGCGCCGAGGTTCATCTCGTCCGGATGCGCGCCTACGCGATTGCCGTTGTCGAGGGTGTCGATCTCGCTGAGATCGAGGTCGGACAGTTCGAAATCGAACACGTCGATGTTCTGGGCGATGCGCGCGTCGTGGACCGATTTCGGGATCACGATCAGCCCGTTCTGCAGATGCCACCGAATCAGCACCTGGGCCGCGGTCTTGCTGTGACGATCGGCGATCCGGTCGATGACGGGGTCGGTGAGCAGGGTGTTGGGCTTCGAATTCGACCCCCAGCCGGAGTTGCTGGTGCCGCCGAGCGGGCTCCACGATTCGACCGCGATCCCGTGCTCGGCGGCGGCCCCGCGGATCGCATGCTGAGGCAGGTTCGGGTGTAGCTCCACCTGGTCGACGGCGGGCAGCAGCCCGCCGCGGTCGACGAGCAACTGCAGGTGGTGCGGCTCGAAGTTGCACACACCCACGGCTTTCGCCCGTCCGGATTCGACGATCTTCTCGAGGGCGTCCCACGTGCGCAACAGACGATCGTTGTCCTGGAGCGGCCAGTGGATCAGGTACAGGTCGACGTAGTCGGTGTCCAACTTTTTCAGGCTCGAGTCGAATGCCTTCAAAGCAGAGTCGTAGCCCTGGTCGGAGTTCCAGAGCTTGGTGGTGACGAAGATGTCCTCACGTGGAACCGACGTGCCCGCGAGTGCGCGGCCCACGCCCTCCTCGTTGCCGTACGCGGCGGCGGTGTCGATGTGTCGGTAGCCGGCGTCGTCGATTGCGAATCGGACGGCGTGCTCGGTCTCGTCGTTCGTGGCCTGCCAGACCCCGAGGCCCAGCTGAGGGATGGTGGTTCCGGAGTTCAGCGTGATGTCGGGAGTCGTCATGTGTACGAGGTTAACGAGACTTCAAGGGTCTCGACACCGATCGCACGTCGTGCCCGATCTCGCCATGAAGCCGTCGCTGATCGAATCCATTGATGTATTCGGCAACGGTGATCTCGATGTCGTCGATACCGTGCCGCGACCTTTCGTGTCATGGGGACATGACGAAGCCCGCCGCGACGACATCGACGTGTTCCCGCTCCAGCTGCTCGAGCGGCCGATTGCAGTGTCGGCGCTCGAGGGCGCGGTCGCACTGTGAGCCGCGATGCAGACCAGCGCATCGTCGACGTCCTGCACGCCATCGACCGATGCACGCGGTACGTCGGCGCACTCGATGATGGCGACGCTGATGTCGCCGAGATGGCTGAAGATGCGATCGGTGAGGTCGCGGCAGCTACTCGAGTCCGAGTCGGACCGTCCACCTCTCGACGTCACGTCGGCTCGTCAGCTGCACGATCGGCAGTTCGGGACGCCGCTCGAGCACTTCGCGGATGCGCTCCGGGAAGAGCCCGTACGTCGACCACGCCCAGCGGATGATGTGCGTGCGGTCAGTGAAGATCGTGTGCAGACCTGGTTCGATGTTGCCGTTCCACAGCACCTCACGGTGGATGCGTCGCCGTAGCGTCCGGCGCACCACCTGCCGCATCACCGTGGAGCGGGGAAGGTCGAGCCACACCATCAGATCCGCGCGGTCTGCCAGCAGCGGACGCACCACCGTGTACTGCCACTCGGTCACCCAGTGCGGCTTCGCGGTGAAATCCTCGACGTCGGCGACGAACGACGGCCGCGGCGTCCAGTTCGGTCCGTGATGCAGCCCGTCGATCTCGATGTGTTCGATGCCGAGCGCGTCACCGATCCGGGCGGAAAGTGTCGTCTTCCCCGAGCCCGACGCCCCCGCCACGACGATGCGGCAGGGGCGATCGGGGAGTAGCGCGGAGGCGTCGAGAAGTGGCACCGCGGCAGGTTAGCGCAGTCAGGCAGAGACGGCGAGCAGATACTCGCGCGGTTGCCCGAACAGCTGCGCGGTTCCGTGTGCGCGCTTGAAGAACAACTGTGTGTCGTGTTCCCACGTGATCGCGATGCCGCCGTGCAGCTGCACCGCCTCGGACGCGACCTGCTCGAACGCTTCGGAGCAGTAGATCTTCGCCGCGTAGGCATCCTGCGGATCCTGCGACAGCGCCGCCGCGTACGACATGGATCGCGCGGTCTCCACGAGCGCGTACATGTCGGCCATGCGGTGTTTGAGTGCCTGGAACGAGCCGATGACGCGCCCGAACTGCTTGCGGTTCTTCGTGTATTCGACCGTCAGATCCAGTGTTGCCTGCGCGGCACCCACCTGCTCGGCCGAGACCGCGATCACCGCCGCCGTCCGCAGTCGCTCCACCAGATCGTCGGTCGACGACAACCGGCGCGCGGACACAGCAGAGAACGACACCTCCGCCAGCGTGCGGGTGGGGTCCATCGTCGGAACCCTGCGACGGACTACCCCGTCGGCCGTCGGATCCACCTCGAACAGCGCTGTCGTGTCACCGTCGGCGGCGATCACGAGCAGGGTTGTGGCGATGTCGCCGCCGAGGACGTAGTGGGCGGTGCCGGTGAGCACGTCGCCGTCGGCGACCACGCCGGGCCGATGCCATCCCGCTTCCGACGCCCAGCACACTGCAACGACCTCGCCGGCCGCGATGCTCGGCAGCAGCCGCGCTGCGGCGTCGGTGTCGCCGGACAACAACACCGCCTGCGCGGCGAGCACGGCCGAGCCGAGGAACGGGGACGGAGTCAGTGTGCGACCGAGTTCTTCGAGCACGACGTGGGTTTCGGCCCACGACGCGCCCACACCGTCGTACTCCTCGGGAATCGCGAGCGCCGCGACCCCCACCTGCTCGACGAGCCGCGACCACAGATCCGGGTCGTAGCCGTCAGGGGTGTCGATCGCTTTGCGAACCGCCGCGGAGTCGGAATGCTTCGCGAGCAGGTTGCGCACCGACTCCCGCAGTGCCGCACGGTCCTCGGTTTCGAACGTCACGACGCCACTCCGCTCTCGAGAGCTGCGACGACGCGTGAGCGATGGAAATCAGGTGTGCCCCACGCGGTGACGAGTGCGCGTGTCTTGGTGATCCACAGCGACAGATCGTATTCCTGGGTGTATCCGATCGCGCCGTGCACTTGCAGTGCCGTGCGTGCCGCGAGGTAGGCGGCGTCGCCGCACGCGACCTTCGCGGCCGACACGTCGCGCGACGCGGTGGGTAGACCGTCCCGCACCGCGAGCGCCGCGCCGTGCAGTAGCGGGCGCGCCATCTCGAGCGCCACAGCGACGTCGGCGAGGTGATGCTTGATCGCCTGGAACGAACCGATGACGCGGCCGAACTGCTTGCGCTGCTGCACATACTCGACGGACGTGTCGAGCAATGTCCGGCCGAGGCCCTGCAGCTGCGCGGCGGTCGCGAGTGCGCCCAGGTCGAAGGCTGCGTCGAACGAGGTGGACCCCAGGGCCTGACCGGGCGACACCTCGAACAGGCGACGCGCGAGATCCACCGACGCGTGCTGCTCACCCGCGGTGGCCGTGGAGACGGCCTCTCCGTCGACGTGCAGGACGAGATCGACGGAATCGGCGTCGACCGCGAACGGCGTGTGCGGCGCCGCGGCGACCGTCGCAAGCGACCCCGCTGCCAGTGCCGCGAGACGCTCGGGGGCGACTGCTGCGAGCAAAGTCGGTGCGACCGCGACAGTTTCGACGACCGGACCCGGAACGGCATGCCTGCCGAGCTGCTCGAGCGCGACGACGAGATCGACCGCGTCGGCGCCGAGACCGTCATGTTCTTCGGTGATGAGCAGCCCGTTGACGCCGGTCTCGGCGAGCCGCTGCCACACCTTCAGGCCGGGCGCGGTGTCGCCGGTGTTCCACGCGCGGATGACGGCGGGCATGTCGGACTTGGTGAGGAGCGCGTCGATGCTCGACGCGAAGTCCTCGTGGGACTCATCGAGTGCGAATCTCATCGGTCACCCTTCGGGAGGCCGAGCAGCCGCTCAGCAATGACGTTCTTCTGGATTTCGTTGGTGCCGGCGTAGATCGGGCCCGACAGTGAGAACAGGTAGCCGTCGGTCCAGTTGTCGACGATCTCCGCGTGCGCGCCCTGCAGGTCGAGGGCGGTCTCGTGGGTTGCGATGTCCCACTCCGACCAGAAGACCTTGTTGATCGACGATTCGGCGCCGAGTTGTCCGCCGTTGGTGAGCCGGGTGACCGTGCCCCACGTCGACAGCTCGTAGGCGCGGGCACCGATCCACGCGTCGGCGACCTTGTTCCGGAGCGCCGCGTCGCCGTGGAGCGGCGACTTCGAGTACTGCGCCAGTAGCCGGTCGGTGGTGGCGAGGAACCGTCCGGGCGCACGCAGCGACAGGCCGCGCTCGTTCGACGCTGTGCTCATCGCAACGCGCCACCCCGCGTTGACCTCACCGATCACGCCGGACTCGCCGGGCTTCGACGGGTCGTCGGGGACGAACACGTTCTCGAGGAAGATCTCCGCGAAGCCGGGTTCGCCGTCGAGCTGGTCGATCGGACGGACGGTGACGCCCTCGGAACGCAGATCGAACATGAAGTACGTGATGCCCTTGTGGCGCTGGGCTTCCGGGTCGGACCGGAACAGGCCGAAGCCCATGTCGGCGAACGACGCCCGCGAGCTCCACGTCTTCTGCCCGTTGAGCAGCCAGCCGCCGTCGACCTTCGTGGCGGTCGAGCGCAGTGACGCGAGGTCGCTGCCCGATTCGGGTTCCGACCAGGCCTGCGCCCAGATGTCGTCGGCGCGTGCCATGCGCGGCATGATGCGTTCGAGCTGTTCGGGTTTCGCGTGCTCGAACAGAGTGGGGGCGAGCAGGAAGATGCCGTTCTGGCTCACCCGACCGGGTGCGCCCGAGCGGTAGTACTCTTCCTCGAACACGACCCACTGTTCGAGCGTCGCGTCGCGGCCACCGAGCGATTCGGGCCACGAGACGACGGACAAGCGCGCATCGGCGAGGAGTGCTTCCCACTGCCGGTGCTCTTCGAAGCCCTCGGCGGTGTCCATCGACTTCAGGGGGGTCTTCGGGACGTTCTCCGCGAGGAACGCCCGCACTTCGTCGCGGAAGGCGAGGGTAGCGGCGTCCAGTTCGAGATCCACTACTTGCTCCCCTCGGCCGGACGGGCGCTTGCCGCCATCGATTTGGCATCCATACCGCCGAGCGAATCGGTGCCGACCTCGGCGTTGTAGGAGTGCGCGAAGTGATGCAGACCGAAGACCGAGTCCATGCCGTTGCGCATACCCATCTGGTCCTCGCACTGGTTGACGGCGCGCTTGGTCAGGGCCAGACCGAATCGCGGCATCTCGGCGATGCGCCCGGCCAGTGCGAGCGTCTCGGTCTCGAGGTCGTCACGCGTGACGACGCGGCTGACCATGCCCACCTCGTACGCACGCTGCGCGGTGAACCGGTCGCCGGTGTAGAGGATCTCCTTCGCGAACCGGGTGCCCAGGATCCACGGGTGGGCGAAGTACTCGACACCCGGAATGCCCATGCGTACCACGGGATCGGAGAAGAACGCGTCGTCGGAGGCGACGATGAGGTCGCAGACCCACGCGAGCATGAGGCCACCGGCGATGCAGGCGCCCTGGACCATCGCGATGGTCGGCTTGGGGATCTCCCGCCAGCGGCGGCACATCCCGAGGTAGACCTCCATCTCGCGGGCGTAGCGCTGGTCGCCGCCCGGCTTGTCGACGTGGTCCCACCACATGACGGCCTTGTTGTCGTAGTGCACGTGGTGGTCGCGGCCGGGGGTGCCGAGGTCGTGGCCTGCGGAGAAGTGCTTGCCGTTGCCGGCGAGCACGATCACCTTCACCTCGTCGTCCTGGACTGCCTTCTCGAAAGCGGCGTCGAGAGCGTAGGTCATCACCGAGTTCTGCGCGTTCCGGTAGTCCGGCCGGTTCAGAGTGACGATGGCAACGCCGTCACGCACCTCGTAGGTGACGACATCGGGCTCGAATGGGACGGTCATGACTTCTCCTCACGCAGAACGTTCTTCAGGACCTTGCCGGATGGGTTGCGGGGTAGGTGGTCGACGAATCGCACCGACCTCGGCCGTTTGAAATTGGCCAGCTTCTCTTTGGAATACGCGATCACGTCGTCTTCGGTCGGCGAACTTCCGTCCAGCGGGACCACGAACGCCCGGCCGACCTCACCCATGCGCTCGTCGGGGACGCCGATCACCGCGACTTCGTGGATGCCGGGCATGGTCAGCAGTGTCGCTTCGATCTCGGCCGGGTAGACGTTGAATCCGCCGCTGATGTACATGTCCTTGAGCCGGTCGGTGATGTCGAGGTAGCCGCGCTCGTCGAGGGTGCCGACGTCGCCGGTGTGGAGCCAGCCGTCGGAGTCGATCGTCTTCGCGGTGGCCTCGGGGTCGTCGAGGTAGCCGAGCATCACATTGGGGCCGCGCAGCAGAATCTCGTCCTTGTCGCCGATGCGCACCTCGAAGTCGGCGGTCGCGCGTCCGGACGAGGTCGACACGGTGACGGGGTCGTCGTCGGTGCGGCACATCGTCGCGACCACGGCCTCGGTCTGCCCGTACGCGGTGAGCACCGCGTCGAAGTTCAGCTCGGTCTGCATGCGTTCGACGAGCGAGACCGGAACGGGCGCGGCGCCGGTGACGGCGATCCGCAGGTTGCTCAGGTCGAAGTTGCCGCGGCGGGGGTGGTCGAGGATGCCCTGGTAGATGGTCGGCGCGCCAGGCAGGACGCTGATGCTCTCCTCGGAGACCATCGCCATGACCTTCTCGACGTCGAACACAGCGAGCGGGACCACCGTCGAGCCTGCGAGCAGGGCGGCAACGAACCCGGCCTTGTAGCCGAAGCTGTGGAAGAACGGGTTGATGATCAGATAGTTGTCGTCGACCGTCAGTTCCGCGCACTCTGCCCATGCCTGCGCGACCCCGATGCATTGCCGGTGCGCGCTGAGCACGCCCTTGCTCTTGCCGGTGGTGCCGGAGGTGAACAGGATGTCGGAGATGTCATCCGGCCCGACAGCTGAGGCGCGGGTGTCTGCCTCGGTGCGGGAGGTGTCGGTGGCGGCGGCGAGGAAGTCGTCCCAGTCGAGGACGCCGTCGGCGGGAGCGTCGATCCCGCCCACCGGGACCCGCACGACCGTGGGCACGGCGAGATCCGGTGCGGCCTCGCGAAACTGCGCGTAGCGGTCGGTGCCGAGGAACTCGCCTGCGACGACGAGCGCTGCGGCATTCACTCGTTCGATGATCTCGGCCGCTTCGCTGCCGGTGTAGCGGGTGTTGATGGGAACGACGACGCCGCCTGCCCAGTGCACACCGAGAGCTGCGATTTCCCAGTGGTACGTGTTGGGTGACCAGATCGCGACGCGCGCACCGGGTTCGATGTCGCGGGCGACGAGCGCGGCCGCGAAGTCCCGCACGCGGGTGTGCAGTTGTGCGAAGGTCAGTCGGCTGTCGCCGTCGACGATCGCGAGCCGGTCCGGCCGGGTGCCGGCGGCGTCGGCGAGGGCGGCCGGCGTGGTCCTCGGATGTGTCTTCACTGAGCTCCCTACCTAGCAATTGCTTGGTAGGTTATCGTACAGACGTGCAAGAGAGCGAGAGCCTGGAAAATACCGAGTACGCGGCGACCGTGCGGGCGTGGCTCGAGGAGAACCTGACCGGCGAGTTCGCCGCGCTCAGGGGCAAGGGCGGTCCCGGCAGCGAGCACGAGTTCTTCGAACAGCGGCTCGCGTGGGATCGTCACCTCGCCGAGGCCGGATGGACCTGCATCGGCTGGCCCACCGAATACGGCGGACGCGGCGCCACCATGGAGGAGCGAGTCACCTTCCACACCGAGTACGCGAAGGCCGACGCGCCCGCCCGCGTGAACCACCTCGGTGAAGAACTGCTCGGCCCCACCCTCATAGCGTTCGGAACCGAGGAGCAGAAGGCGCGATTCCTCCCCGGGATCCGCAACGTCACCGAACTGTGGGCCCAGGGCTATTCCGAACCGGGCGCCGGATCCGACCTCGCCAACGTCTCGACCACCGCGCGGCTCGAAGACGGCAAGTGGATCATCAACGGCCAGAAGGTGTGGACGTCCCTCGCCCACGTCGCGCAGTGGGCGTTCGTGATCGCGCGCACCGAACCGGGCTCGACACGTCACCAGGGCCTGAGCTTCCTGCTCGTCCCGCTCGATCAGCCCGGCGTCACCGTCCGGCCGATCCAGCAGCTCACCGGAACCTCCGAATTCAACGAGGTCTTCTTCGACGACGCGGTGACCGACGCCGACCTCGTCGTCGGCGAACCAGGTGACGGCTGGAAGGTCGCGATGGGTCTGCTGACCTTCGAACGCGGCGTCTCCACCCTCGGCCAGCAGATCGGCTTCGAACGAGAACTCGACGGTGTCGTCGACCTCGCGCGGGCCAGTGGATCGCTCGACGACCCCAACATCCGCGAGAAGATCGCCCGTGCCCGCGTCGGGCTGCGCGTGATGCGCGCCCACGCCCTCCGCACCCTCGGCGACGCCGATCCCGGACAGGCCTCGGTCGCCAAGCTCTTGTGGGCCAACTGGCACCGCGACCTCGGCGCCCTCGCCATGGAGGTCCAGGGCGCCGCATCGCTCATCGGCCCCGACCACGATCACGCGGGCACCCCGTCGAACATCACCGACCCGGAACATCTCGAGCTCGCCGAATGGCAGCGGCTGTTCCTGTTCACCCGCGCCGACACCATCTACGGCGGATCCAACGAGATCCAGCGCAACGTCATCGCCGAGCGGGTGCTCGGCCTTCCCCGAGAGGCTCGTCCGTGACCACCACGCCCCAGACCACTTCACCCCTGTCGGTCCCTCCGGTCGAAACCCCGGGACACGGACTGCTCGCCGGCAAGAAGGTCGTCGTCACCGCGGCCGCCGGAACGGGCATCGGCTTCTCATCGGCCCGGCGTGCCCTGCTCGAAGGCGCCGACGTGCTGGTCTCCGACTTCCACGAGCGTCGCCTCGGCGAGGCCGCAGACAAGCTTGCTGCCGAGTTCCCGGAGCAGCAGGTGCACTCCATCGTGTGCGACGTGTCGTCGACCGCGCAGGTCGACGCGCTCATCACCGGAGCCGCCGAACAGCTCGGCCGCATCGACACGCTCATCAACAACGCCGGTCTCGGCGGTGAAACCCCCGTGGTCGACATGACCGACGAGCAGTGGGATCGCGTCCTCGACGTCACCCTCACCAGCACCTTCCGCGCCACCCGTGCCGCACTGCGCTACTTCAAGGAGGCCGGGCACGGCGGCGTCCTCGTCAACAACGCCTCGGTCCTCGGCTGGCGGGCCCAGCATTCGCAGGCGCACTACGCTGCCGCGAAGGCCGGCGTCATGGCCCTCACCCGATGCTCGGCGATCGAGGCGGCCGAATACGGCGTGCGCATCAACGCCGTCGCACCGTCCATCGCGCGCCACGCGTTCCTCGCGAAGGTCACCAGCGAGGAACTGCTCGACAAGCTGGCCTCCGGCGAGGCGTACGGTCGTGCCGCGGAAGTGTGGGAGATCGCAGCGACTATTGCGATGCTGGCGAGCGACTACACCACCTACCTGACCGGCGAGATCGTGTCGATCTCCTCGCAGCGGGCCTAATAGTTCGAAAGGCTTTTCTCTCCATGACCCCACCTCGCGACGACTCAGCGAAGACCGGCCGCCGCGCCGAACTGCTCCACATCGCGGCCGACCTCTTCGCGTCACGCGGTGTCCGCGCTACCACGGTCCGCGACATCGCCGACGCCGCGGGGATCCTCTCGGGCAGCCTCTACCATCACTTCGACTCGAAGGAGTCGATGGTCGACGAGATCCTGCGAGCGTTCCTCGACGAACTGTTCGATCGGTACCGCAAGATCGTGGCAGCCGGCCTCGACCCGCGCGCGACCCTCGAAGCGCTCGTCACCACGTCCTACGAATCGATCGACCGATCGCACGCGGCCGTTGCGATCTACCAGGACGAGGCCAAGCACCTCGACGGCGACAAGTTCTCCTACATCGCCGAACTCAACACCGAGTTCCGCACACTGTGGTCGGGGGTACTCGAACGCGGCATCTCCGAGGGAGCATTCCGGCCCGACGTGGACGTCGACGTCGTCTTCCGTTTTCTCCGCGACACGGTGTGGGTCGCGGTGCGCTGGTATCGGCCGGGCGGAGCGCTCAGTGTCGAACAAGTTGCGCAGCAGTACCTTTCCATCGTTCTCGATGGACTGTCGAACCCGAACCCCGCATAAGGAGCAACAATGTCCGAGGCGTACATCGTCGATGCGATCCGCACTCCGATCGGTAAGAAGAACGGCAGCCTGGCTCCCGTTCACCCGATCGACCTCGGCTCGCACGTCATCAAGGCCGTCGTCGAGCGCACCGGCATCGACCCGTCGGACGTCGACGACGTCATCTTCGGCTGCGTCGACGCGATCGGCGGCCAGGCCGGCAACATCGCACGCATGTCGTGGCTGGCCGCGGGCCTGCCGCAGCACGTGCCCGGTGTCACCGTGGACCGTCAGTGCGGCTCGAGCCAGCAGGCCATCCAGTTCGGGGCGCAGGCGATCCTGTCCGGCACGGCCGACCTCATCATCGCCGGCGGCGTGCAGAACATGAGCCAGATCCCGATCTCCGCCGCGATGATCGTCGGTCAGCAGTACGGCTTCACCACGCCGACCGCCGAGTCGAAGGGCTGGGCCGAGCGGTACGGCAACGAGGAGGTGTCCCAGTTCAAGGGCGCCGAGATGATCGCCGACAAGTGGGACATCACCCGCGAGGACCTCGAGCAGTGGGCTCTGCAGAGCCACGAGCGCGCCAAGGCGGCCATCGCCGAGGGGCGCTTCGAGAAGGAAATCGTCCCGGTCGGTGAGTTCACCACCGATGAGGGCCCGCGCGAGACCAGCCTCGAGAAGATGGCCTCGCTCAACGTGCTCGTCGAGGGTGGACGACTCACCGCGGCCGTCGCCAGCCAGATCTCCGATGGCGCCAGCGCGCTGCTGCTCGCGTCCGACGAGGCAGTGAAGAAGCACGGTCTGAAGCCGCGCGCGCGGATTCACCACATGAGTGCCCGCGGCGACGACCCGATCTTCATGCTGAGCGCACCGATCCCGGCCACCCAGCATGCACTCGAGAAGACCGGCCTGACGATCGACGACATCGACCTGATCGAGATCAACGAGGCGTTCGCACCCGTCGTGCTCGCATGGATCAAGGAGATCGGCGCCGACCCGGCCAAGGTCAACGTCAACGGCGGCGCTATCGCGCTCGGCCACCCGCTCGGCGCGACCGGCACCAAGCTCATGGCGACCCTGCTCAACGAGCTCGAGCGCACCGGTGGACGCTACGGCTTGCTCACCATCTGCGAGGGTGGCGGCACCGCCAACGTCACCATCATCGAACGCGTCTGACGACACCTGCTCGATACTTCCCGCCCGCCCGTCGCTTCCCGCCGCTGCACCTCGCAGTTGCGCGAAGGCGACGGGCGCGCGCGATTCCTGTGCGTGTCCAGCGACGAGGTCTAACCTCGAAGGCATGTGCCGGAACATCACAGAGCTGCGCGGTCTCGAGCCGGTAGCGACCGCCGAAGAAATCGAGGCGGCTGCTCGGCAATACGTCCGCAAGGTCAGCGGAATCCACAAACTGTCCGATGCCACCCGGGAGCCGTTCGAGCAGGCCGTCGCGGAGGTCACCGCGACCACCACCCGGCTGCTCGACCTTCTCCCCGAGCGGCGGCAACCACCACCGACGGTGCCACCACTGCGTCGTCCCGAAGTGCAGGCGAGGATCGCGGCACGCGGCTGAATCACTGATTTCGGTTCGTGCTCTCCGGTCCGCGGGTAGCGTGACGCTGGCCAGAACTGTGCACGCTGTCGAGGGCTGTCGCGGCGCATCGGTCGAAGCTCCGCGTCGGCTCTGGTGAGGAGCCGAGATGGCCGTCGACCCGACGCCGCAGACCGACGCGAATATCGAATACCTGCGTACAGAACCGGATCTGCCGCCGGTCGGCGTCGTCGACCGGACTCCGATGTCCGCCACGGCGCGCATCGTCTTCGTGATCCTGGCGATCGTCGGCGGCTTCGCCTGGTCGATGATCGCGGTGGTCCGCGGCGAGAACATCAACGCGGTGTGGTTCGTCATCGCGGCGGTGTGCACGTACCTGGTCGCATACCGGTTCTACGCCAAGTTCATCGAACGCAAGATCGTGCAGCCGCGCGACGACCGCGCGACACCCGCCGAGGTCCTGGAGAACGGCAAGGACTACATGCCGACCGACAGGCGCGTGCTGTTCGGTCATCACTTCGCCGCGATCGCCGGCGCCGGACCGCTCGTCGGACCGGTGCTTGCCGCCCAGATGGGCTATCTTCCGGGAACGATCTGGATCATCGTCGGCGTCGTCTTCGCCGGTGCTGTCCAGGACTTTCTGGTGCTGTGGATTTCGTCGCGTCGTCGCGGACGCAGTCTCGGGCAGATGGGACGTGACGAACTCGGCCCCATCGGCGGCACCGCCGCCCTGATCGCCGTCTTCGTCATCATGATCATCATCATTGCGGTGCTCGCACTCGTGGTGGTCAACGCGCTCGCCGAGAGCCCATGGGGAATGTTCTCAATCGCGATGACCATCCCGATTGCGCTGTTCATGGGCGTGTATCTGCGTTTCCTGCGGCCAGGCAAGGTCTCCGAAGTCTCGGCGATCGGAGTCGTGCTGCTGATCCTGGCGATCGTCGCCGGTGGCTGGGTCGCCGAAACCGAGTGGGGTGTCGAGTGGTTCACCCTGTCGAAGGTGACGATCTCGTGGTTGATGATCGCCTACGGATTCGCCGCGTCGGTGTTGCCCGTCTGGCTCCTGCTGGCCCCGCGCGACTACCTCTCGACATTCATGAAAGTCGGCACCATCGCGTTGCTCGCGATAGGTATTCTCATTGCCCGGCCCGAGATCCAGATGCCCGACGTCACGTCGTTCGCGATCGACGGCGACGGACCCGCCTTTGCCGGGTCGCTGTTCCCCTTCCTGTTCATCACCATCGCCTGCGGGGCGTTGTCGGGGTTCCACGCGCTGATCTCGTCCGGCACGACCCCGAAGATGTTGGAGAAGGAGAAGCAGACCCGCCTCATCGGATATGGCGGGATGCTCACCGAATCGTTCGTGGCGATCATGGCGCTCGTCACCGCGTGCATCATCGATCAGCACCTGTATTTCGCGCTCAATGCCCCGGAAGCACTCACCGGCGGCACTCCCGAAACCGCAGCCGCTTATGTGAACGGACTCGGGCTCTCCTCGCCGGATATCACTCCCGAGCAGATAGCCGGTGCTGCGGCCGCCGTAGGGGAGGACTCGATCATCTCCCGCACCGGCGGTGCGCCCACTCTCGCGTTCGGTATGTCGAATGTGCTGTCCGACCTGTTCGGCGGCGACAGTCTCAAATCATTCTGGTATCACTTCGCGATCATGTTCGAGGCGTTGTTCATCCTCACGACCGTCGACGCCGGTACCCGTGTCGCGCGCTTCATGCTCTCGGATTCCCTCGGCAACTTCGGCGGTGCCGCCAAGCGTTTCAAGGATCCGTCGTGGCGTCCCGGTGCGTGGTTCTGCTCGTTCGTGGTCTGCGCGCTGTGGGGTGCGATCCTGCTCATGGGCGTCACCGATCCGCTCGGCGGCATCAACACCCTGTTCCCGCTGTTCGGTATCGCCAATCAGTTGCTCGCCGCGATCGCACTGACGATCGTCCTCACCATCGTGGTCAAGAAGGGGCTGCTGAAGTGGGCGTGGATACCCGGCGTCCCGTTGGTGTGGGATCTCATCGTGACGATGACGGCGTCGTGGCAGAAGATCTTCTCCAGCGACCGTGCCGTCGGTTACTGGGCTCAGCACAATGCCTTCGTCGACGCGAAGAACGCAGGCGAAACCAGTTTCGGCTCCGCGGCTTCGCCGGCGGCGATCGACGCGGTCATCCGCAACACGTTCATCCAGGGCACACTGTCGATCGTGTTCGCGGTACTCGTGCTCATCGTGGCGATCGCCGGTGTGGTGGTGTGTATCCGGTCGATACGACAGGGCGGCATGCCCACCACCGAGTCTCCGGATGTGCCGTCGAAGATCTTCGCTCCGGCCGGATTCGTGCCCACACCGGCCGAGCGTGAACTGCAGAAGCAGTGGGACGAACTCATTGCGGCAGGCAAGGTGCGTGCACCGGGTGCGGCGCGCGCTCACCCCGAGCATGCGCATCAACGCGACGAGGAAAAGTCGTGATCACCGCGGTGCGTCGAGCGTGGTGGTGGGTCGGTGCGTTGATGGGCGACCACGACTACGCGCGGTATGCCGCATTACAGCGGCGAACGCACCCGGATCGCCCCGTCCTGACAGAGCGTGAGTACTGGCGTGAGCGGCATGCCTCGAGCGATGCGAACCCGGGCGCACGCTGCTGCTAACCCACGACAGGCAGCGTCACGAAACTCGGTGTGGATGGATCGAGTTCGACATGCTGTGGTGCGAGCTTGCTGTCGTGGAGCATCGGACCGAGCGGGAGCGACCGCGGAATGCTCGACGCGTACACGTCGATCCGGATGCGGTGACCCGGCTGCAGGATTGCGTCGGTGGGCAGCATGCTGATGTCGAGCTGGGTGGGCTGCCCGGGCACGACCGGTTGGCGCGTGTCGAGCGTCAGGAACGGGTGGGCCTGCGCGTAGTCGCCCGCCTCGGTGAACGTGCTCTTCGAATCGTCGATCGCCCGCAGTGACGCCACCAGCGACCCGGAGGACAGCACGGTGGAGCGACCATCGGGCGCAACATCATTGATCGACACCGACCAGAATCCGTCCGGATTGTCGAGGACGGTATTCAGGTGCAGATTGATCGGCCCGGACAGAGCTGTCGGCTCGACCATCGGCTGGGATGTGAACGTCAGGCCCTCCGCTTCGTTGAACCGTGCGTCCTTCGTGCAGTTCGATCCGAGGACAACTGCAAGGCCCGCGGTGCCCTGCGCGGCTTCTCTCGAACACACCCCGCGCAGGCCTGGTGCGACGGTGAGCCGTGCAGGCGCGTCGGGCGGGGTGGGTTGCAGGCTTCCGTCGTGGACTGCGTGTGCTGCGGTGCCGCTCTGGGGCATCGACAGATACATCCGCTCGTATTCGACACCGGCGCGCGGGAACTGGTCGGTGGTGGTCCAGCCGCCTCCTTGCTGCAGCAGGGTCACCGGCCCGTAGTCGGTGATGCCGTTGTCGATGTCCGCGAGCCAATGGTCGAACCAGGCGCGCTGCAATGCTGCCATCGTCGGCGGGTGTCCGGGTGTGCCGAAGTCTTCGCCGAGCACGGCGTGGTATCCGTCGCCCATCACGAGCTGCTTGTCGCCGGGCGCCACCGGAATCGAGTTGTAGATATCGGGCTCGCTGTTGGCGAAGATGTCGTGCCAGTTGCCGAACACGAAGGTGGGTACGTCGACAGCGTCGAGATCGGCTTGTCGTTCCTGGTAGAACGAGCCGTCCTGCGCGACTTCGAGGGCATCGGGGGAGACGCCCTCGATCGTCGGTGCGGTGAGCGCTTCGACGAGTTCGGGGATCTTGGTGAACGGATCGGCCATGCGGTCGCGGAGCCATTGCGCATCGAATCTGCCCTGCAACAGCGCTTCGACGTCGGGTACCCATTTGAGTCCGTTGACGAGGCCGAGCCACGCCGGCATGAATCCGACGCCGATCGCACCGCCGGTGCCGACGATGTCGCGGAGCAGGTCGTTGCCGGGTTCGACGGCGAACACCGCGTCGAGTTCGGCGGGCCGGTGTCCGGCGGCCTGGATCTGATTGATTGCCGAATACGACACGCCGGTAGTGCCGATGCGGCCGTTGGACCACGGCTGCGCCGCGACCCAGTCGATGACCTCGACGGTGTCCTGTTGTTCGCGAGGTCCGAGTACGTCCCACTGACCCTGGGAGAAGCCCGTACCGCGGACGTCGACGATCACCTGGGTGTAGCCGTTCTGCACGAGGTCGCGGTTGAGCCCGAAGACGCGTCCGAGCTGTGCTGCGGGGGCGGCGAGCTCGGTGATGCCGTCGAACGGGACGTCGAGATTCAGGATCGTCCCGAGATCTTCGATGAGCGGTTGGAGGGTGGGATCCTCCATTGCGACGGAGGCGAGCGTCGACAGGAGTTTCGTGTACGGCGTGAGGTTGAGGACCACCGGTGTCTTCTCGTCGATCGGTGTTCCGTCCGTATTCGCGGGTCGGAACACGTTGGCGCGGAGAATGGTTCCGTCGCTGAGGGTGATCGGAACGTCCCACTCGACTGCGGTGCTCGGATAGTCGTCGGGTGCGTCGACGGCGTCCTGCCATGCGACGGCATCGGCTCCACCCGACGGATCGGCCGTGGCCGGTGGCGCGAGCGCGATCGTCGTGGCGGTGGCTGCCGCAATGACGACAGCGCTCATGAGACGTGATTTCACTTGAATTCCCTCGTACCGGCAGTAACAGCTTTCAGGCACGTTAGCGCCCGGAAATTCCCAGGTCAACGATATGCACACGGCGTTATGCCGATTTGTGGATGACCATGGATGTATCTTTCGCAGCGTGATGGTGGGAAAGAATTGGTTCGATCATGGTGGTCAGGCCTACGCGCAGTTTCGTCCCGAATACCCGGCAGAGCTCGCGGAGTTCCTCGCTTCCCTTGCTCCGACGACCGAACTCGCGGTCGATGTCGGGTGTGGAAGCGGCCAGCTGACGGTGCAGCTCGCACCTCATTTCGAGGCGGTGATCGGGATCGATCCCAGCGTCGATCAGATCGTGAATGCCCGGGCTCATGATCGGGTCCGGTACGTGCAGGCGCCCGCTGAGGTTCTTCCCGTGCGGGACCGTAGCGCCGGGCTGATCACCGCGGCGCAGGCGGCGCACTGGTTCGATCGCTCGGCGTTCTACAGCGAGGTGCGGCGTGTCGCGGTCGACGATGCTGTTCTTGCGCTGGTCAGCTACGGGGTGATGCAACTCGATGCCGAGCTCGTCGACCGGTTCGATCGTTTCTATCGTGACGAGATCGGCCCGTACTGGACGAAGGAACGGCAGCTGGTCGACAGTGGATACGCGGACATCGACTTTCCGTTCGACGAGCAATCGGCCCCACCCATGTTGATCCGTAGACAGTGGGACCTGAATGGAATGCTGGGCTATATCTCGACGTGGTCGGCGGTCCGAAATGCCGCGGAGGCAGGAAAGTCCGAGGTGCTGAAGTCATTCGCAGCGGACATGACGCTCCTGTGGGGCGACCCCGCGGTCACGCGGGAGGTGGCGTGGCCTATCCACATGCGCCTCGGGAACGTCTGATCGCAGCTGTGCCTCGATGGCTCCGAAAACTACGGGGTGAGCCACATTCCATCGGGCAGTGTCGATCCGAGTGCGTACATCTGTACACCGTGGAGGTTCTGGCTGCTGATCACCGACGGTGCCGACCGGATGTACCAGATTCCCGGTTCGAGTTCGGCCAGCCGTTCCTGCACCGTGCGATACGCGGCGACCCGTTCCTCGCCCGAGGTGCCCGTGCGACCGGCGTCGAGGGCGGCGTCCAATTCGGGGTCGGAGATGCCGGTGTGATTTCCCGACGACGTGGAATGGAAGGCGTTCCACAGAGTGGTGTCGGGTTCGGGGCTGTCCGCGGCCCAGATGATCATGTCGAAGTCGCGGGCCGCGGTACGAGGCATGTACCCGGCGATGTCGAGCACCTCCACCTGGACGTCGACGTTGTCGTAGGCGGCGAGCTGTGCCTGAAGACTCTCGGCGACGGATCTGATCTCGACGAGCGAGGTTGCGGTGAAGGTGAATTCGACGGGTTTTCCCTCCGCAGCCAGTTCGTCGAAGAGTTGCTGTGCCCGCTCGGGATCATCCTGCCGGAGGGGGATGTCCGCATGGAACGGTGAGGAGTCCGGGAACAGTGTGTCGGGGACCTCGCCGTGCCCCTCGAACACGGCGGTGTTGATGTCGTCGAGATTCACCGCCGCGCTCACCGCCTCCCGGGCTCGGGGGTCGTCGAACGGGGCACGCCGGGTGTTCATGACCAGGTACTATCCGCCGCCGACCGGTACGGCGTCGGTGACCAGGCCCGCCTGATCGGCCTTTGCCAGTGCCGCCCAGCTGGATTCGGACGCCAGATCGGCGCCGCCGCTGACCATCATGTTGACGCGCTGGTTTGCGTCGCTGACGGCGCGGAGCTCGAGTGAATCGAGGTACGGGCGTGGTGCATCCCAGTAGTCGGGGTTGCGGTCGAGCTTCATCCGGTCCTGGCGCGACCACTCGGTCAATATGAACGGGCCTGCCCCGACGGGATCCGCGTTGAAGGCGTCGGTCCCCTTGTCCAGTGCGGTGGGGGACGCTATCCAGTTGAGTCCGCTCGACGTGATCGAATTCCCGAACTTCGGATTGGGTGCAACCAGGGTGACCTTCAACGTTGTGTCGTCCACAACCTCGGTCGACGCGATCTGCGACGCCAACGTCAGCGAACCGGAGCCGAGCGCCGGATCGAGGATGCGATCCCAGTTGAACTTCACCGCTTCGGCGTCGAGCGGTGTTCCGTCGGTGAAGACGAGATCGGGTCGCAGCGCAAGGAGGAACGTGGCACCCCCGTCGGACGTGGAGAAATCCTCGGCCATCCGATACTCGAGCTCGAGTGTCTGAGGATCATCGATCATGAGCGTCCCGTACAGGGCATTGCCCAACAAGCCTTGGCCGACCCAGTTGTTGGCGAGTGTCGCTGGGTCGAGCGACAGCGGTTCGCGGACCTGGATGACACGTGCGACACCGCCCGGCGCCGGTTCGCCGTCGGACCCCGCAGGCGCGGCGGAATCGGACGGCGCACCACACGCAGTCAGAAGTAGTGCGGCCGCGCAGACGGCGACGAGCGAGGTAGCCGAATTCCTGTGCCGAACAACCCATCCGAACATGGAGAAACCTACCTTCAGGCAAGTGGAACTGGTGGTGGAGCGTTATCCCGTGACCCACATTTCCCCGGGAAGCGGGGATCCGAGCGAGTACAGGCGGATGCCGTGGATATCGTTGCCGGTGATGACGGCCGGAGCTGCCCGGATGTACCAGATGGCCGGGGCGACCTCGGCGAGACGCTCCTGCACGATCTCGTAGGCAGCGGCCCGTTCTTCGGGTGTCGTGCCCACACGGCCTGCGTCGAGGGCCGCGTCGAGTTCGGGATCGGAGATGCCGGTGACATTGCCTCTCGACTGTGAGTGGAAAGCGTTCCACAAGGTGGAGTCAGGTTCCTGGACATTCGCCGACGAGATCATCATGTCGTAGTCGCGGGCGATGTTGCGCGGAATGAACGCGGTGAAATCGACGACCTCGACGTCCATGTTCACGTTGTCGTATGCGGCCAGTTGCGCTTGGGAGACTTCGGCGGTTGCCTTGGTCTCCGGTAGAGATGTTGCAAGGAAGGTGAAATCGACGGGCTTGCCCTCTGCCGCGAGCTCGTCGAAGAGGCGCTGGGCTTCTTCGGGGTTGTGCTCGGCCAAGGGAATGTCGTTGTAGAACGGCGACGACTCGGGGAACAGTGTGTCCGGGACGATGCCGGTGCCTTCGAATGCGGCCGTGTTGATGTCGTCGAGCTGCAATGCCATCGAGACGGCGCGACGCGCGCGAGGGTCGTCGAATGGGGCGCGGCGGGTATTCATTGCGAAGTACTGTCCACCGCCGACGGATGCGATCTCGGTGCCGAGTCCGGCATCTTCGGCTCGGGCGAGGGCCGTCCAGCTGGTTTCCGAGGCGAGGTCGGCTCCTCCCGACGAGAGCATGTTGACCCGCTGGCTGCCGTCGGCGACGTTGAGGAGGGTGATGCTGTCGAGGTACGGCCGGGGTGCGTCCCAATAGCCGGGGTTGCGTTCGAGCCCCATGCGGTCCTGGCGACGCCACTCCGTGAGCGTGAACGGTCCTGCGCCGACCGGAGCGTTGTTGAAGGCGTCCTTGCTCTTCTCCAGCGCGGTGGGGGAGGCGATCCAGTTCAAGGTGCTGTTCGTGATCGAGTAGGCGAACATCGGGTTGGGGTCGGCCATGACGACCTTCAATGTGGTCTCGTCGATCACCTCTGTTGCGGCGATCTGGGAGGCCTGCGGAAGGGAACTCGATCCGGTGGCGGGGTCGGCGATCCGCGACCAATTGACTTGCACCGCTTCGGCATCGAGGGGAGTTCCGTCGGTGAACATCAGGTCCGGGCGCAGTTCGAGGGTGAACGTGCTACCACCATCGGCGGTCGAGAAGTCGGTCGCCATCCGATATTCGATCTCGAGCGTTTCGGGATCGTCGATCATCAGCGTTCCGTAGAGCGCGTTTCCGAGCAGGCTCTGGCCGACCCAGTTGTTGGTCAATGCCGCCGGGTCGAGTGCCACCGGTTCGCGAACCTGGATCATGGTGGCTGTGCCGCCGGAGACCGGATCGCCGACCGGTTCGTCCGAGGTGCCGCCGGAGTCGGGGGCCCCGCATGCGCCTACGAGCAGTAGCACCGAGCATGCGGCGACGACGGTGGTCAGGGTATGCCGGATCATCGATCTCCCCTCATTGTGGGACGGGTCACACAGTCCTGAAGAGTGAAGTTAGCAAGATCGGGAGAGATATAGAAGACCATCTCCTGAAATAGTCGATCTGGGTACGATCACCACATGGCGGACACGTCCCGTCGTCCGGGCAGACCGCGCGACACCAGCATCGACGAACGGGCACTCGCCGCAGCGCGCGAACTGCTCGCGCAACAGGGATTCGAGGCGACGACAATCCAGGCCGTGGCGGTGCGGTCGGGTGTGCACGCGTCGGCGATCTATCGCAGGTGGTCGTCGCGGATCGAGTTGATCGAGGACGCCGCCTTCCCGATGGAGAGCCCCTTGAAGGTCGACCCCACAGGGAATCTCCGAGAGGATCTGCGTCGCTTCATCCGCGCCTACACCGGCACGTTCAGCGACCCGGCGACACGTGCCGCGGCGGGGCCTCTACTGGCGCATCGCCGGTCCGATGCCGGCCACGGCGCGGCGTACCAGCGGGTGTCGGTGCGGCCCCAATTCTTTGCGATCCTGGAATCGGCACCACCGGGCACCGTCGATCCGGCACTCGATCCCAACGACGTGTTCGACATGCTCCTCGGCGCAGTGTGGACGCGCATCGTCGTGCCGATCATCGACTCGCGACCCGACCCGGTCGAGCGGACGGTGGAGATGATCGTGAGAATGCTGAGACCCTGAACGAGCACAGGACCCGTGAACGAAGAGAAGTAAGCAGGGTGAATGTAAAGCTCGCAGCCCCAGTGGATGACCACCAGGGCTGCGAGCTCTACATCAGGGCTGCCAGGTTCAGACGCGTCCGGATTCCCGCAGGGCTCCGAGGGCGTCGATACGAGCAACCGCGTCGGTCATGATCCGGTCGATCAACTCCGCACAGCTCGGCAGGTCGTCGACCATGCCGACCGCCTGACCCGAGGCGAGCACACCGGCATCGGTGTTGCCCTCGACGAGACCGGCTTTGAGCAACATGGGGGTGTTGGCGGCCATGATGATCTGCTGCCAGGTGCGGTCGCTCGCCTTCTTCATGGCGAGTCCGTCCTTGACGAGCGTGGACCATTTCATGCCGGTCATCGACTTGAACTTCGTCGCGTTGCGCGCGGCCGCGACGAGCCCCTTGGCGTAGCTGGACTTCTCGAGGCTGTTCACCAGATCGGTGTTGAGCACGCGGTGCGGCATCCCGTCGACCTTGAGGGAGACGGTGGTGTCCTGCAGCCCGCGGGCCAGGTACTGCTGCTTGACCGAATCCGGGACAGCGCTGTCGCTGGTGAGCAGGAATCGGGTGCCCATCGCGACACCGGCCGCGCCGTACGACAGCGCCGCGGCCAGGCCGCGACCGTCGAAGAAACCACCTGCGGCGACGACGGGAATGTCGACGGCGTCGAGCACGCTGGGCAGCAGCAACGTCGTAGCGACGGGGCCGGTGTGGCCTCCGCCCTCACCGCCCTGCACGATCACTGCGTCCGCGCCCCACGATGCGACCTTCACCGCGTGCTTCGCGGCGCCGATCGACGGGATCACGACGATGCCGTGATCCTTGAGCTTCGCGATGAGCTCCTTCTTGGGGGCCAGCGCGAACGACGCGACCTTGACCTTCTCGCGGATCAGCAGATCGATGCGCTGTTCCGCATCGGATGCGTCGGCGCGCATGTTCACGCCGAAGGGCTTGTCGGTCAGCGACTTCGTCTTCAGCACTGCCGCTTCGAGTTCCGGGTAGGTCATCGTCGCGGAGGCAAGGATGCCCAGGCCGCCCGCATTCGATGTCGCCGCCGTCAGGCGTGGACCCGACACCCATCCCATGCCCGTCTGGACGATGGGATGCTCGATGCCGACGAGTTCGGTCAGCGGAGTGCGCAGGAGCTGCCTAGATTTCCCGTCGCTTCGCTCGCCCCCGATACTCACAGCGAGACCTCACGGTCACGCAGGCTCTTCGGGTCGATGACCTCGCGGATCAGCCGCAGTTCTTCGGCGGTGGGCTCGCGGGTCACCCCTGCCTCGGCGAGACCGGCAACCTCGAACGACGTGTTCGCGGCGACGGTGTCGGCGTCGACACCCGGGTGCAGCGACACGGCGCGGAACGCGTGGTTCGGCCCCTCGAAGTCGAACACGCCGAGGTTGGTGACCACCCGGGGAATGCTCAAGAACCGGTATGCCGGGTTCTCCGGGTCGATCTTGTCGTAGCCCACGCCGCACACGACGTCGACGGTGTCGGTGAAGACGCGGGTCGAGTGCTTGCCCACCCAGTAGCTGGTGGCGTGGTTGATGGTGTTGCCGGGTGCGCCGCGAACACCGAACATCTGACGCGTCGGCTTCTCCAGCGGGCCGAATGCCGAGAGGTTCTGGTTGCCGTAACGGTCGATCTGGTTGGCGCCCATCACCACGTGGCGGCGACCGGATGCGACGACGTCGAACACCTTGCGGAACGGCATCCAGCCCTCGATCGGAGCCTTCGCGCCGAGCGCGGGCACCTCGGCGAGGATCAGGGCCTCACCGTCGGTGATCACGAGGTCGGGTTCGGTGGTGAGCTTGGCCAGGCGTGCTCCGATCTGCGGGAGCGTAGCCATGGGGCTGGCAACGATTTCGCCTGCACCGGAAAAGATCTCGGCGCACGCAATCGCGCAGTATTCGGCGCGGGTCACGGTGTCGGTGGTGGTCATGCCTGCTGCTCCCCGGTGTTCGATTCGGCGGTGAACTTCTTGACGGCGGCCTGGTAGTCCTCTTCGGATCCGGAGAGGAACCGGTCGACGAAGGTCTGCCACGACTCGGGGGTCTTGGCGGCCTCGGCGTAGTGACGCTGGAACTTCTCGTCGCGGCCGTACGAGTCGCCGGCGAGGGTGAAGTGGGCGCCGTTCGGTGCTTCGACGACACCGTCGACCATCAGGCGGTTGAGCAGCAACTGCTGCAGCGGCACTTCCTTGACCAGCTGCTCGGTCTCGACGATCTTCTCCACCGAGACGTACCGCTTCTCGGCGGCCATGCAGTAGAGATCGTCGAAGTAGGGGTCGACCCCCTGGTAGCCGGCGTTGCCGTGCTTGTCACCGATGTTCAGGTGTACGAACGACGCGTCCAGGTTCAGCGCGGGCATCGCGATCAGGGTCTCGCGGCGGCCGGATTCGTCGGCATAGGGGGAGGTGACGGTCTGCAGTTCGTCGCCCCAGAAGGTCTGCACGTCGGAGCCGAGCCCGGCGCGGATGGGCAGGAACGGCAGGCGCGCGGCGGCAGCTTCGAGGCCGCACTTGATCATGCCCTCGTCCATCTCGCGGGCGATGAGTTCGCCGGAGGTGCGGGCGGCGGCGAACCACGGGTCGTAGAACGGCGCCGAATCGAGCGACACGAAGCCGTAGTACGCCTTTTTCACCTTGCCTGCCGAGCACAGCAGGCCCAGGTCGGGTCCGCCGTAGGTGACGACGGTCAGGTCCTTGATGTCCGAACGCAGAATCGCGCGGACGAACGCCATGGGCTTGCGGCGCGATCCCCAGCCGCCGAGGCCGATGGTCATTCCGCTGCGCAGTTCGCCGACGACCTCGTCGAGCGACATTCTCTTGTCACGCATGAGTGTTCAAGCTCCTGTTCGTGCTGCTCAGTTCTCGTACTGCCCAGCTCTCGTGCTGCTCAGTGGTTGCTTCGGGGCTTGCCCGTGGCGACGAACTCGTCGCGGTGCTCGTCGGCGACACCGGCGAGGTTCAGTTCGAAGGTGAAGCCCTGCTCGATGCGGTAGGCAGTCTTGACGTCGACCGGGTCGATGCGGTTGATGGCTTCCTTGGCTCGGCGGATGACGCGCGTGTCCTTTGCGGCGATCAGTCCGGCGACTTCGAGTGCGGTGGCGTCGAGTTCGCTGCGCGGAACCACCTTGTAGACCGAACCGAAATGCTCGAGCTGCTGTGCGGTGACGTTCTGTGCCGTGTAGTACAGAGTGCGCATCAGGTGCTGGGGGACGAGGCGCGAGAGGTGGGTGGCGGCACCGAGGGCGCCGCGGTCGACCTCGGGGAGGCCGAAGACGGCGTCGTCGGAAGCGACGATGACATCGGCGTTGCCGACGAGTCCGATGCCGCCGCCGACGCAGAAGCCGTTGACTGCCACGACCACGGGGACCTCGCAGTCGTACACCGCGGCGAATGCGGCGGCGCAGCCGTGGTTGGCGGCGATGAGGGCGTCGAAGCCTTCGGTGGCCTGCATCTCCTTGATGTCGACGCCGGCGTTGAAGCCTCGGCCTTCGGCGCGCAGGACCACGACGTGCGTGTTCATGTCCTTGCCTGCGGCCACGATGGTGTCGGCGAGCTCGAACCATGCGGCGGAGGGCAGTGCGTTCACGGGCGGGAAGTCGACGGTGACCGTGGTGATCCCTGCGCCGTCGGTGGTGGAGGTGATGCCCATGGCATTTTCCTAACGTCGGTACCGAACCAAGCGATTGCTTGGTAAGTTAGCACATGCGGCTTCCAGGGCACAGTGACAGCGAATTCGCGTCAGTTCCCGGGCAGGTCGTCCCCGGGGAAGCGGCGTCGAATGATCTTTCCGGTGGTATTGCGAGGCAGCAGATTCTGCGTCAACCGCCAGCGGGTGGGCACCTTGAAGTAGGCGAGACGATCGGCCACGTACGCCGTCAATCTCTCCTTGGTCACAACCCCCGAGGCCTCCGGCGACGCGGGATTCAGGACGACGACTGCGCACACCTCCTGCCCCCACTCGGGGTGCGGTGTGCCACTGACGAGGCATTCGCGAACCGCAGGATGACTTTCCAGGACGCGTTCGACCTCCGACGGGTAGATCGCCTCCCCATTCTGTTCTATGAGGTCCGCTCGCCGACCGACCAGCCGCAGCCGCCCGCCCTCGACGACGCCGTAATCGCCCGTGCGAAGCCACCGGTCGGCGGTGATCGTCTCGGCTGTGGCCGCGTCGTCGCGCCAATATCCGAGCATGACGAACGGACTACGCACGCATACCTCGCCGGCGTGTCCATCGGGGAGCCACCCGCCGTCGGGATCGCGGATCTCGAGACTCACAGTGATGACGGGTTGTCCGACCGTGCCCGGATACTCCTCGTTCTCCAAGGCGCTCGCGACAGAGATGGAGGTGCTGCACTCGGTGATGGTGTAACTGTCGACGACGGTGTGACTGCCGAAGGGCAATCTCTCACGTATCCGCTGCTTGAATTCGGGGGTGGACGGCTCCGAAGACAATGTGAACCTGATCAATGAGGTGAGATCGTACTGGTCGAGATCGTCGATCTCGAGCATGCGCGCCGCCATCGACGGAACCGCATTCCAGTGGGTGATCTCCTCGCTTTCGAGCAGTTCGAGCACGGGTCGGATACCGACCCAGCCCTGGTTCATGACGACAGCGCTGCCCGTCGCGAGCCGGGGCACCACGGTGTTGTGAAGGCTCGTGATGTGGCACAGGGAGGAGGTGAGCAGATGCCGGGTGTCCGAGGGAACACCGCGCGTGTAGTGCTCCCCGCTCCAGGCGGCGGCAATGGCGTCGGAGTAGCGGTGATAGTCGACCACTGCCAGCAGGTTTCGCTGCGAATGCAACGCCCCCTTGGGGTCGCCGCTCGTCCCGGAGGTATACAGAAGTACAGCCGGATCGTCCTCATCGACCCTCGGCGGGGGCGGTTGCGAGCCGTCGAACTCGCCGATCAGGCGCGGCAGATCATCCTCGATGGTGAGTACGATCGTGTCGCTCGTATCCATGGCGGACACGGTGTCGGCGCGCTGTTCGTCGACGAACACCACCCGCGGACGCGAAGACCGGATTCCGAATTCGATCTCCGGCCGCATCCACCACGCGTTGAGGCCTACGGTGATCGCGCCCAACGCCTGAGTCGCCCAGAACGCAGTCACCCATTCGGGTCGGTTCGCCGACAGGATCGCGACCCGGTCGCCGACCGACACCCCGTAGCGTTCGCGTAGCGCCGCGGCCAGTGCGTAGGCCTCGCGCGCGTGCTCCGCGAACGTGATCCTGCGTTCCGTCGTGACGAGGTACTCGCGTTCTCCCCAGGCGAGCGACTGCGACAGCAGATCGGCGACGGCCCGGTCGCGGTTCCGCATCACCGGCATCTCGGTGCCCAGCACGTCGTCCATGACGATCTCGAAGTCGCCGCCCCGGCCGGTGAGCCGGGAAATGAGCTGGTCCAGGAACGGCCGTGGATCCGACGGGACAGTCAAAAGTGCTCTCCCTCCTCCGACGCGCTTGTGTGTCGCGAAAGGCTCTCACGCTCCGGACCACGACCTTCGAATGTACCGGTGAGTGAGATAGCAGAGGGGAGCGGTCGCCTACCCACTTAGCCTGCTCACAGTGGAGAAAGGACCGGCAACCATGACCACCATCGAAGAATCGTCGGCCGCCCGCTGGCGCGGCGTCGAACTGGGTACGCGCACCGTCCGTTACGACGAGAGCGACGCGATTCTGTACGCCCTCGCGGTCGGCGCACCCGCCACCGATCTCGACCTCGTGTTCGAGGAGCGGCTCAGGGTGCTCCCGACGTTCGCCCTCACGCTCGCGCAGTGGGCACCCGACGAGCTCGGTGCCCGCGGCGGGTTCGACACCCGCACCGCTGTGCACGGGTCGCAGAGCCTCGAGGTTCGCGCACCGCTGCCGCGCGCGGGTGAGCTCACGTTGTCGGCGAAGGTCGGCGAGGTGTGGGACAAGGGTCGCGCCGCGGTGTTCGAGGTGTTGGTCGAATCCGAGTTCTTCGTCGCCACGTGGTCGCTGTTCGCGCCGGGCGCGGGCGGGTTCGGTGGCGAACGTGGACCGTCGGCAGCATCGGCGTCCGAAGGAGCACCGGACCGGACGACGACCCTGCGCACCCGAGAAGACCAGGCTGCGCTGTACCGGTTGACGGGGGATCGGCACCACATCCACATCGATCCCGAGGCGGCTGCACGCATCGGCCAACCCCGGCCGATCATGCACGGACTGTGCACGCTCGCAGCCTCGACGATCCCGCTGGCCCGTGCGGTCGGCGCGCACCCCGCAGACCTGACGTCGCTGTCCGGCCGCTTCGCAGCGCCAGCGTTCCCCGGCGACGAGCACGAGATCCGCATCTGGGGCGAGAGCAACGACCTGCAATTCGACGTCCGCACCGGCGACAACGCAGTGGTGTCGGGTGGGCGTGCGACGTTCGCCTGACCGCCCCTGCCCAGGGCCGGAACCATCTGGAGGAAAAAGTTGGACACGTTCGCCGAAGTAGTGCGTTCTCGCAAGGGCGACGACAAGATCGGCCTGCGGTTCGAAGACCGGCAATGGACCTGGGACCAGGTGACCCAGGAGAGTGCCGATCGCGCGGCCGCGCTCGTTGCCGCAGTGGAGGAACCCGCCGATCGCCGTCGCCATATCGGCGTGCTGCTCGAGAATGTTCCGGACTTCGTGTTCTGGATCGGGGCAGGCGCACTCGCCGGTGCCGTGGTGGTGGGCATCAACGCGAGCCGCAGCGGCCCTGAGATCGCCGACGACATCCGCCAGGTCGACGTGGACTTCGTCATCACCGAATCGCGCCTCGCGCACCTGATGGACGGCACCGACCACGGCTTGCCTGCCGACCGGATCCTCGACGTCGACTCGCCCGAGTACCTCCGCTTCCTCGAACCGCACCGCGGCGCCGACCTGCCCCAGACGATCCCCGCACCCGACGACATCGCGCTGCTGCTGTTCAGTTCCGGGTCGACGGGTCGACCCAAGGCGGTCATCGTCACGCAGGGCCGCCTCGGGAAGCTCCTCGACGTCCTCGTCGAGCGCACGCGCATGCGTCGCGACTCGGTGACGTACCTGTGCATGCCGCTGTTCCACGGCAACGCCGTCATGCTCAACCTTGGCACCGCCATGCGCGTCGGCGCGACGGTCGGCCTGATCCGGAAGTTCTCGGCCAGCCGATTCGCCGACGACATCCACCGCTACGGCGCGACCTTCGTCAATTACGTCGGACGTGCGCTGTCGTACGTGCTCAACAAGCCCGAGGACCCGCGCGACCGCACCGGCACGCTCGAGGTGGCTTTCGGCACCGAAGCATCCGAGGTCGACGTCGCGCGGTTCTCCGAGCGATTCGGGTGCACGGTCATCGAGGGCTACGGCTCGAGCGAAGGCGTCATCAGGATCAACCGCACCCCCGAGACCCCGACCGGATCCCTCGGCGTGGCGCCGGGCGGAGCCGACGTGCGGATCCTCGACGAGAACACCGGCGAGGAATGCCCTCGCGCGCAGTTCGACGACACCGGCCGGCTGCTCAACTCCGAGGCGGTCGGGCAGATCGTCTCGATCGGCGGTGCAGCAGCCTTCGAGGGCTACTACAAGAATCCGGGTGCCGCCGCCGAGCGGATCAAGGGTAACGATTTCTGGACCGGCGACCTCGCCTACCGCGACGCCGACGGATTCTTCTACTTCGCCGGTCGCGCGTCGGATTGGCTGCGTGTGGACAGTGAGAACTTCTCCGCCGCACCCGTCGAACGAATCCTGGTGCGCATCCCCGGGATCCTGTCGGCGCCGGTGTTCGCAGTGCCGGACCCGGCCACGGGCGACCAGGTGATGTGCGCCGTCGAGCTCGACGCAGGCGCGGTGTTCGATCCGCAGGCGTTCGGGCAGACGCTCGCCGACCAGCCCGACATGGGCGACAAGTGGTGGCCGCGTTTCGTGCGGGTGACCGATCACATCCCGCTCACGGGCAGCAACAAGATCGACAAGGCGCCCCTGCGTGCGGCCGCGTGGAGCACCGGCGACCCGGTGTACGTCCGCGTCGGCCGCACTCCCGAGTACATCCTGCTCGACGACGAGACGCGTACCCGGATCGAACGCGACTTCACCGAGCAGGGGCGGGCCGCGCTGCTACCGGCACCGCTCACGTCCGTCTAGGCCGTGTTCCGCAGGCAGCCCGGTCCTCGGTCGGTCTCACCGAGCGGGACCTCGAACTCGGGGGTGACCTCGCTCACCTACCGTGACGTCCATACAGCCCCACCGGGACTTGTTGCACAGCCCGCGACGAGTCCGCGCCGCGAACGGAACACCCTGTTCCGCTCCCTCGATCACTACTTCCGAAAGGACGGACGACCGTGAGCCTGGATACTTCCGGAGACACCGAAATCCGCGAGATCGTCGTCGGTTCCGCTCCCACCCGCTTCGCCCGCGGATGGCACTGCCTCGGATTGGCGGAGTCCTTCAAGGACGGCAAGCCGCATTCCATCGAGGCATTCGGCACGAAGCTCGTCGCCTGGGCAGACAGCAACGGAGACCTGAAGGTCCTCGACGGGTACTGCCGCCACATGGGTGGCGACCTGACCCAGGGCACCGTCAAGGGCGACAACATCGCGTGCCCGTTCCACGACTGGCGCTGGGGTGGCAACGGCCGCTGCAAGGAGATCCCGTACGCCCGTCGTGTGCCGCCGATCGCCAAGACCCGCTCGTGGCACACGCTCGAGCAGGACGGCTTGTTCTTCATCTGGCACGATCCCCAGGGCAACCCGCCGACGGACGACGTCGCGATTCCCCGGATCGAAGGCGCGACCAGCGACGAGTGGACCGACTGGGTCTGGTACACCACCGAGGTCGACACCAACTGCCGCGAGATCATCGACAACATCGTCGACATGGCGCACTTCTTCTACGTGCACTACTCGTTCCCGACGTTCTTCAAGAACGTCTTCGAGGGGCATGTCGCGACGCAGATCATGAAGGGCCAGGCCCGCCCGGACATGCGTCCGAACACCGAGGGGCAGCCGAAGATGCTCGGCAGTCACTCCGAGGCGTCCTACTTCGGTCCGTCGTTCATGATCGACGATCTGAAGTACGAGTACGAGGGCTACGACGTCGAATCGGTGCTCCTCAACTGCCACTACCCGGTCTCCGCCGACAAGTTCGTCCTCATGTACGGGATGATCGTCAAGAAGTCCGATCGACTCGAGGGTGACGCTGCACTCGCGACCGCGCAGCAGTTCGGCAGTTTCATCGCGCGCGGCTTCGAGCAGGACATCGAGATCTGGAAGAACAAGACCCGGATCGAGAACCCGCTGCTGTGCGAGGAGGACGGCCCGGTCTATCAGCTGCGCCGCTGGTACGAGCAGTTCTACGTCGACATCGACGACGTCAAGCCGGAGATGACCGACCGCTTCGAGTTCGAGATGGACACCACCCGGCCGGTCGCGGCCTGGATGAAGGAAGTCGAGGCCAACCTCGCTGCGAAGGCGAGCGCGGAGCAGGACAATGCAGCCACTCAGGTGTAGCGACTGCATGGCGCAGGTGCTGGTGAAGAAGAACAGCTGGGAACACACCGAAGTCCAGTGGGACCAGCAGGCGCGTCAGCAGTGTCACGAGTTCGGGTCCGGGGCCGTCAAGCCCCGGCGCCCGGGCGCGCCGCTGCCGACATGCCCGTCGATGGTTGCCACCATCACCCGTGCCGCCGCAGAGGGACTGATCGACGTCGTCGACGACGCGCCGGTCCCGGCCCCGATCTTCCAGTAGCTCGATTGACCGGCAAGACAACACTTCTCGAAGGAACTCCATGACCGACTCCCTTTCGATCGACCGCGCCCGGTACGGACAGTGGGCGGTGATCGCCGGTGGTTCCGAGGGCGTCGGCGCGGCCTTCGCCGACGAACTCGCCCGCGCCGGATTCGACCTGCTGCTCATCGCCCGCAAGCCGGAACCCCTCGAAGAGACCGCGGCGAAGGTGCGTGTGCACGGCGGTGAGGTGCGCACGCTTTCGCTGGATCTGCTCGAGGCCGACGCTGTCGAGACGATCCGGTCGGCGACCGCCGACCTCGAGGTCGGCCTGTTCATCTTCAACGCCGGAGCCAACAGCTACGGCCACGAGTTCGTCACCGGCGATCTCGACGGCTTCCGCGGCGTGATCGAACTGAACGTGCATCGTCAGATCGAACTGTCGCACCTGTTCGGGGCGCGGATGAAGGAGATGGGGCGCGGCGGAATCATGCTGCTCGGGTCCCTCGCCGGCTACATGGGCTCGGAACACCAGAGCATCTACGCCGCGTCGAAGGCATTCAGCCGGGTCTTCGCGGAGAGCCTGTGGCTCGAACTCGAACCGCACAACGTGCACGTGCTCGAGCTGATTCTCGGCGTCACCCGCACGCCCGCCATGGAGCGTGCCGGCCTGAACTTCGACATCCCCGGCATGCTCGTGTCGGAGCCGGAGGACGTGGCCCGCGAGGGCCTCGAGCATCTGGCCGACGGCCCGGTGTGGGTCGCCGGTGGTAACTACGACGCGGCGGTCAAGCGCAGCGGCTTCCCGCGCGACAAGATGGTGCAGGGCGCCGCGAAGGCCATGCGGGCACTGCTGAACCGCTAGTTCCGGATCGCGAAAGGGCCGGCGAGGTGTTCACCTCGCCGGCCCTTTCTGTCGTCGGTGGACGGTGCGATCAGAACTCGATCTCGATGCGATCGCTGATCGGACGCGCCTGGCACGCGAGCACATATCCGCTCGCGACGTCCTCGTCGTCGAGGATCGCGGATTCGGGCATGTCGACCTTGCCGGACACGACCGTGCATGCGCACGAACCGCATTCACCCTCGCGGCACGAGTACGGCACGTCGAGTCCCTTGGACAGCATGACGTCGACGAGGGTCGCGGACCGCGGCCAGGACAGTTCGTGGTCGTCACCGTCGAGGCTCACCTGAACGGACGAGGTTTCCTCGTCGTCCGAGATCTCCACCGGGTCGATCGCGGCGAACGGGTCGCCGGACAGTGACGTGAACACCTCGGCGTGGATCCGGTCCGACGGCACCCCGGCAGCCCCGAGCCCCTCACGCACGGCATCCATGAACGGCTGCGGGCCGCACATGTACGCGTGATGCTCGGCGAACGGCGAGAGCAGCGCCGTGAGCTGTCCGGTGACGGGCAGACCCTGCACGGTTTCGAGCCAGTGCAGGACGGTGAAGGCACCGGGATAGCGCATCGCCAGGTCGCGCAGCTCCTGCGCGAAGATGACGGAGTTCTCGTCACGGTTGGCGTAGAACACGACGATGTTGCGGTTGCCCGCAGCGAGTGCCGACTTGAGGATGGACATCACCGGCGTGATTCCGCTGCCCGCGGCGCACAGCAGCAGCTTGTCGTCGAGGCTGCCCGGCGTGAACACACCGGCCGGTGGCAGCACCACGAGTTCGTCCCCGGCGGTGACGTTGTCGCACAGCCAGTTCGATCCGTATCCGTCGACGGTACGTTTGACGGTGACCTTGAGCTGTTCGTCGCTGTGCGGTGAGCTCGCGAGCGAGTAGCACCGCGCCACCGAGCCCGTCCGCTCACTCGGGATGCGCAGGGTCAGGAACTGGCCCGGCTTGTACGAGAACCTGTCCTTCGCATCCGCGGGAATGTCGAATACCAGCGAACACGCGTCGGCGGTTTCCCGCACGACAGCGGCCACGGTGACCGCCACCGCGCGCGTGCTCACCGGCGTCTGAACGGATGTCATGCGGTTTCCTTCGATACGGGACGAACGGGTGTGCCGTTCACGCTAATGTGCTCGCCACTGTCGGTGACACGATCTCCCGTTGGCCGGGACAGCCCCGTCGGTCGGGACTGTAAGGGGGAGAGCCGTATCGAGAGACCGCGGCGGTCCGAGAATCAGGTGAGGGTGGCCTCGTGCACCGACCGGTCGAATTCCGGCAGTGCCGATCCGTCGCGCAGGGTGGTCGCGAGGGAAGGATCGGCGAGGTGGAGGCGGCCGATGGCGATGAGGTCGAACTCGTCGTCGGACAACCGGCGCTCGAGTTCGGGGATGTTGTCGACGGTGGAAGCGGCACTGCCCGAGCGGTTCTCGCGCAGGCTGGCGCCGATACCGACACTGCCGACCGCCATCGACATCGCCCCGGTCAGCTTCTTCGCCCACCCGGCCAGCGACAGATTGCTGCCCTCGAAGACTGCTGCGTCGAAGCGGCGGATGCTCGCATCGAAGACGTCGACGCCTGCGTCGGCCAAGGCGGTGAGGATCGTCCGCAGTTCCTCGGGGTTCTGTGCGATCCGAGCGTTGTAGTCCTGCTGCTTGTGCTGCGAGAAACGGAAGAAGATCGGGGCGTCCTCGCCGACCTCGGCCCGGATGGACGCCACCACCGCGGCGGGGAAGCGGGTACGGCGTTCGAGGTCGCCGCCCCACCGATCATCGCGCTGGTTGGTGGAATCCCACAGGAACGAGTCGAGCAGGTAGCCGTGGCCGCCGTGCAGGGCGATGCCGTCGAACCCGACCTCCCGGGCGTTGCGGGCGGCCTGGGCGTACGCGGCGATGACGTCGGCGATGTCCTCCTCGGTCATGGCGCGACACGGCTCCGATGCCCGCGCGACGTATTCGTCGGAGTAGGAGGTCAGACCGACCTCGCCCCACACTCCGGACGGCCGCATCGGGGTGAGTGCCGGATCGACGTCGGCGGTCATCGCTCCCCAGAGCGGGCCGACGTGCCACAGCTGCGGGATGATCCGGCCGCCCTCGGCGTGGACGGCGTCGACCACGCGCTGCCAGCCTTCGAGCGCGTCGTCACCGTGCATGCGGGGGACGCGCGGGTTGTCCACCGCCGTGGGATGCCCGATTGCGGTGCCCTCGGTGACGATCAACCCTGTGCCGCCCGCAGCGCGTCGCCGGTAGTACTCGGCGACGTCGGCTCCGGGTACTCCGCCGGCGGAGCGTGAGCGCGTCATCGGCGACATCACGATGCGGTTGGGCAGCTCGAGTGCCCGGATCGACAGGGGGCGGAACAGGGGAGAGAGCGTGCGGGTCATGGGCGCGGTGTGCTTTCGTCGATGTCGGACAGGGAGGGCGCGTCGAACGTTGCGCCGATCTCGAGTGCGAGATCATGCAGCGCGTGCAACTGGTCGCAATAGTGCTCGACTCCGGTGGCGGTCATGGCCGTGCTCACGATCGTGGCCCCGACCTGTCTGCGGCGGTCGAGCGCGCGGAGGGTCTGCTCCCGTGAGCCGAGCGGATCGAGAGCTCGGCCGGTGGCGAGCACGACCTCGAATCCGCGGGGAATGTCTGCTTTCGCCAGCATGGCCTCGGTCTGCTCCAGAGTGAGTCCGAACGGCAGCCAGCCGTCGCCGAGGGTGGTGGCGCGTCGCAGCGAACGGACTGTGCGCCCACCGATCCAGAACGGAACGTGCTGCTGGATCGCATGCGGCCGGACGTAGACGTCGGCGAAATCGTAATAGGTGCCGTGGAACTCGGGAGTCGGTGTGGACATGCAGGCGCGCAGGGCGGAGAGGGCTTCGTCGGCGCGTGCCCCGCGGTCGGCGAAGGGCGCTCCCAGAAGCGCGAACTCTTCCTCGAGGCTTCCGACTCCCAGTCCGAGGACGAGCCGGCCGCCGCTCACCAGGTCGAGGGTGCCGTAGCGTTTCGCGATCTCGAGGGGGTGGTGGTAGCCGAGGACGAGGACCCGGGTGTTGAGCCGGATCCGAGAGGTGCGTGCGGCGAGGTAGCCGAACGTCGCGAGGGGGTCCCAGTAGACGCCGCCGCGTTCGGCTGCGACGTCCGTAGGTACGGCGACGTGTTCGCTGCAGGTGAGGTGGTGATATCCGAGGCCGTCGGCGGTCTCGGCGATACGCGCGAGTTCGAGGATGCCTGCGTCGCGTTCCCATTCGGCGAGGGTCGCGGGGTGGCCGATCACCACGGGTGACGTGATCCCTATGTGCATACGATTGGTCACCTCATACCGATATGGGCGCGGCAGCGCGGGGCGGACACCGAGTGTCCTACCGGCTGTTCTGTCCTACAGGCTTTTCTACCCGTCGGTCGAGGGCGGGCCACGCGATCTCCTGCTCAGTGGGACGTGCCGGACGCCCCGATTCGAAGCGGATTCGGTGAGTGGGCGGCGAAGTGCGAGGCGGTCGTACTTGTGTTATCGGCGTGCGCCGGTGATACTGGTCACGGAGCCACAAGAATGAATTTCAGTTTCTCTTGTTTGCCCAGGTGGAAGTAAGGTTCGGAGAGGAAGAAACGATGGTCCAGTCCGCAGAGATGCAGGCCGTTTCAGTACAGAGCACGACCGGGCAGAACACGATCGCGCAGAACACACCGGAATCCAAGCGTGAACTTCCGGCGTCGATGGTCGAGCGCATGACACTGATCCTCGACGCGTTCGACGGCGCAGGTTCGCGCCTCACCCTCGAAGAAGTGGCGTGCCGCACCGGCCTGCCCCGATCCACCGTCCACCGCATCCTCGACCAGATGGTCCGACTCGAATGGGTCGACCACGCCTCGTTCGGCTACTGCCTCGGCCGCCGCGCCAAGTCGCTCGGCGCACACGACAGCGGTCAGAGCCGCATCCGGGAGGCCGCGGCGCCACTCCTCCACGAACTCCACCTGCAGACCGGCATGGTCGCGCACCTCGCCACCCTCGACCGGGGTGACTGCGTCTACCTCGACAAGGTCGGTGGCCAGCTCGCCGCCACCCTCACCTCCCGCGTTGGCGGCCGCGTCCCCGCCTACATCACCGCGTGCGGCAAAGCGATCCTCGCAGGCCTCGAGCCCGAGCAGGTCGACGCGTTCTACGGCACGCACCTCATGCGCCGTACCGAACGAACGATCCCCGACCTCGCCACCCTCCATCAGGAACTCGGCCGTATCCGGCAGCGCCACGGACTGGCCTTCGAAACCGGCGAAGCGATGAACGGCATGGCATGTGTGGGTGCAGCAGTGCGCAGCCCGGGCGGCCCGGTCGCGGGAATCTCCCTGTGCGGGCCCGCCCGCCCCGGCCACCTCGAGCGTGTCGCGCCGCTGGTCGCCGACGCCGCCCGCGACATCTCCCGCATCCTGCATCCCGAACTCGGCACCCCGCGCCGCAGCCGCCGCGCAGTGGCGGAGCCCACGCAGTCGTGGTCGCCGCAGGCGATGGAACGCCTGGTCGCGACGCAATCGGGGCAGTGGATGTAGTGGACGCAGGAGTAATCGTCTCGATGAACGGGAGCTTCGGCGCATTGTGAACGGCATCACTGGGAATGTCGGTGCTATGACGACAGAACTGACGCTCGAAGGCACCGCACGCGAACTCGCGACCGACCGCGGAGTTCTCCGCTACCACGAGGCCGGCGACGGACCGCCCCTGCTGTTGCTGCACGGATCCGGTCCGGGCGTGACGGGGTGGCGCAACTACCGCGGCGTCCTCGCCGACTTCGCGGAGCACTACCGGTGCCTCGTGCTCGAGTTCCCCGGCTTCGGTGTCAGCGACCCGTGCGAGGGCCATCCCATGGCAATGGCCAAGTTCGCGGTCAAGGACTTCCTCGACGGCCTCGATCTGCCCGACGTCGATATCATCGGCAACTCGATGGGTGGCATCGTCGCAACCCAGTTCGCGATTGCCGAACCCGACCGGGTGCGCAAACTCGTCACCATCGGTGGCGCAGGCCGCTCGGTGTTCGCCCCCGCCCCGGGCGAGGGCATCCGGCTGCTCATGGAGTTCACCGACGACCCGACCCGCGAGAAGCTGGTCCGCTGGCTGCGCTCGATGGTGTTCGATCCCGCGATCGTCACCGAGGAACTGATCGAGGAACGCTGGGCGCTGGCCACCGAGCCGAAGACCCTCGAGATCGCTCGTCGCATGTACAGCACCGAGGCATTCACCGCGGGTGCACGTGCCGCCGCTGCCTCGAACGAGACGCCGTACTGGGCGCAGCTCGGGAAGATCAAAGCCCCCACCCTGCTCACCTGGGGTCGCGATGATCGCGTCAGCCCGGTCGACATGGCGATGCTGCCGATGCGCGAACTGCGTCGCGGCGAACTGCACGTCTTCCCGAACTGCGGCCACTGGACGATGATCGAGGCCCGCGAAGCATGGCTGGCCACCGTCCTGGCATTCCTGAAGCGGAACGACGCCTGATCCGCAGCGCTCCGCGGAGTTCCCGCTGAGCGGAAAGTTTGCGCACTGTGGTCGTGAATCCTCCACCGTAGAGGCCATCGGAAGGTCGAGACGGTAAGCGGCCTGAACACACCTCGCCCGGTCAGCCTCCGGGCGCCACATCAGAAAGCTGGAGAGAAAATGGGACAGGTTCTCGACTCCATCTCGCCGTTCGCCGACGAGATCCGTGCCGACGGTGCAGAAGGCGACCAGCTCATGCGCCTGACCGACCGCAGTGCCAAGCGACTCAAGGACGCCGGCGTCATCCGGATGCTGCAGCCCAAGGAGTTCGGCGGACTCGAAGTGCACCCGCGTGAGTTCGCCGAAACCGCCATGGCGCTCGGCGCGATGGACGGGGCGACCGGCTGGGTCAGCGGCATCGTCGGTGTGCACCCGTGGGAGATGGCCTTCTTCGATCCCAAGGCGCAGCAGGAGGTCTGGGGCGAGGACCCCGACACCTGGATCGCGTCTCCCTACGCGCCGATGGGTGTCGCCACTCCCGTCGACGGCGGGTACATCCTCAACGGCCGCTGGTCGTTCTCGTCGGGCACCGATCACTGCCAGTGGGTCATGATCGGCGCGGCCATCGGAGACAAGGACGGCAACCGCCTGAACCCGCCGCAGGCCCTGCACGTGCTTCTTCCGCGGTCGGATTACGAGATCGACCAGGACAGCTGGAACGTCGTCGGCCTGCGCGGCACGGGCTCGAAAGACCTCATCGTCAAGGACGCCTTCCTGCCCGAGTACCGCACCCTGTCGGCTGCGCGCGTCATGGGTGGTGTCGCATGGAAGGACGCCGGACGGGACGAGACGCTCTACAAGTTCCCGTTCTCGTGCATCTTCCCCCTCGGCATCACCTCATCGCTGGTGGGCATCGCCCAGGGCGCGCTCGACTCCTACATCGAGACCCAGCGTGAGCGTGTGACGATCTCCGGTACCGCGATCAAGCAGGACCCCTATGTGCTGTCGGCACTCGGCGACGCAGCGGCGGAGATCGCCGCGTCGCGTGCGGCACTGCTCGAGACCGTCGACCGTTTCTGGGACATGACCGATAAGGGCCAGGAGGTCACCTTCGAGCAGCGGGCGATCGGTCGCCGGACCCAGACGGCCGCCGCGTGGCGCGCGGTGCGCGCCGTCGACGAGATCTTCTCCCGCGCAGGTGGCGGCGCCCTCCAGCTGAGCAACCCGTTGCAGCGTTTCTGGCGCGATGCACACGCAGGCCTCAGCCACGCGATCCACGTGCCCGGCTCGATCTTCCACGCGTCGACCCTCACACAGCTCGGCGGCGAGCCCCAGGGTGCCATGCGCGGAATGATCTAGAACTTCCCCAACACACAACTGCGAAGGAATATTCGGACATGACGGATATCCGGGGCCTGGGCTATCTCAGGATCCAGACCACTGACATCGCGCGGTGGCGCGAGCTCGTCGTCGACGGGCTCGGAATGGCGGTCGGTAACGGACCCGAGTCCGACGGCCTCTACCTGCGGATCGACGAACGTCGGGCTCGCTTGATCGTGCTCCCCGGCGACACCGACAAGGCACTCGCAGTCGGCTGGGAGGTGCGCGACCAGTTCGCATTGCAGCGCGTCCGCGAGACCGTCGAGAAGGCCGGAATCCAGGTGGAACTCCTGTCGGAAGCCGAGGCGACGTACCGCGACGCGGAACAGGTCATCGCGTTCGACGACCCGGCCGGAACCCGCGTCGAGGTGTTCTTCGGGCCGGTCCTCGACCACAGCCCGATCGTGACGCCGTTCGGCGGCCGCTTCCACACCGGTGAGGAAGGGCTCGGGCACGTCGTGCTGCCCGTCGCGAACTTCGATGCGGAGTACGCCTTCTACACCGAGGTCCTCGGATTCCTGCCGCGTGGCGCCGTCCGACTCGGCGGGCTCTCGGCGCCGCCTCCGGTGCGCCGGGTGCGGTTCCTCGGCGTCAACCGCCGTCACCACAGTCTGGCGCTGTGCCCGGCACCTCCCGGCGCCGCACCGGGACTCGTGCACCTGATGCTCGAGGTCGACACCCTCGATGCTGTCGGGCAGGCGCTCGATCGTGTCCGGACCCTGGGCTTCTCGATCTCGTCGACGCTGGGCAGGCACACGAACGACAAGATGGTGTCGTTCTACGTGCGCGCACCGGGCGGCTGGGACCTCGAGTTCGGAACCGAAGGGATGCTCGTCGACGAGACCTTCTACACCGCAGAAGAGATCACCGCCGACAGCTACTGGGGCCACGACTGGTCCGAATCGGAACCGCTCGCGGCGTTCTCGCCGCAGCCGAGCAAGAGCTGACCGAGCGAGAGCTGACCGAGCAAGAACCACGCTGCACGACGATGCCACGACCGCTGCGCGGCGTGGCATCGCCCGTTTCCACCGACAGGAGTTCGAGATGAGCAACGACGACGTACTGACCGCCGTGCGCGCGTTGCTTCCGGACATCGCCGACAGGGCAGCGACCATCGACGAGGCCCGGCGGGTCCCGGACGTCGTTGTCGATGCTCTCGCGTCGGCCGGGGTGTTCCGGATGCTGCAGCCGCGTCGCTACGGCGGCGACGAGACCGACCCGGTCGGGTTCTACGAGGTGGTGCGGGCAGTGTCCGCGGTGTGCGGTTCGACCGGGTGGGTCACCTCGGTGCTCGGCGTGCACCCGTGGCACCTCGCGTTGTTCGACGATCGAGCTCAGCACGACGTGTGGTGCGACGATCCGTCGGTGCTCGTGAGTTCGGCGTATGCACCGGTCGGGAAGCTCACCCCGGTGGACGACGGTTATGAACTGTCCGGTACCTGGATGTTCTCCTCGGGCTGCGAATACGCCTCGTGGGCGCTGCTCGGTGCCGTCGTCACCGGGCCGGAAGGCCGGCCCGTCGACTTCATGACCGTGCTCGTGCCACGCACCGACTACGGGATCCGTGACGTGTGGAACGTGGTCGGGATGCGCGGGACGTGCAGCAACGAGATCACCGTCGACCGGGCGTTCGTGCCGGAGTACCGGGTCAAGAGCAACTTCGAGACCGCGAACCTGCGTGGGCCCGGTCAGAAGGTCAACACCGGGCCCCTGTACCGGCTCCCGTTCGGTGCATTGTTCGGCACGACGGTGAGCATGCCCGTCGTCGGGGTGGTCGAGGGCTGCTACGAGCACTACCTCGCGTCGATGCGCGAACGCGTCCGGTTGAGCTTGGGTGGTGGACGATTCGTCGACGACCCCTTCGCGCAGACGTCGGTGGGACGCGCCGCATCGGAGATCGACGCCGCGATCCTGCAGACCAACCGCAACCTGCGCGAACTGTGGGAGCACGCCGTCGACGGCCGGGAGATCCCGATGATGCTGCGCGCGCGTGCCCGCCGCGACCAGGTGCGGGCAACCGAACGCGCCGTCGAGGCGATCGACCTGTTGTTCAAGACGGCAGGCGGCTCCTCGCTGTTTCTGGGGAATGTCGTCGAACGTGCCTGGCGAGACGCGCACGCGGGAAGCGTGCACGTCGCCAACGAGCCGGAACGTGCACTGGCTCAGTACGGTCGGGCCGCGTTCGGGCTTCCGGTCGAAGACAACCTGATCTGACCGAAGTGAACTACCCTCGAACGAAAGAGAGTGTCTCCTTGAGTAACTCGGATGTCCGGCCGGTGCCGGCCGACAGCATCGAATCCTGGGACCACGAAGCCGACGTCGTCATCGCGGGATTCGGCATTGCCGGTGTCGCCGCGGCGATCGGGGCGGCCGAGAGCGGAGCCGACGTCCTCGTGCTCGAACGCACCGGCGGCGGGGGAGGAGCCGCGGCGCTGTCCGGCGGCATCGTCTACCTCGGCGGCGGCACCCGCCTGCAGAAGGCGTGCGGCATCGACGACACCCCCGAGAACATGAAGACCTTCCTCGCTGCGGCCCTCGGGCCGGGCGTCGACGCCAAGAAACTCGACGCCTATTGCGACGGAAGTGTCGCGCATTTCGAATGGCTCGAAGCGTGTGGCGTGCCCTACAAGGAAGGGTTCTGGAACCAGCCCGGCTGGGAGATCCCGAACGACGATTCGCTGATGTACAGCGGCGGCGAGAACGCCGCTCCGTTCTCGACGCTCGTGGACCCCGCGCCGCGCGGACATCTCGCGCAGGTGCCGATGCCCCGCAACGGTGAGCAGGGCGCCGGCTACGTCCTGATGACGACGCTCATCGCGAAGGCCGGCGAACTCGGCGTCCGCATCGAAACTGATGTGCGGATGCAGCGTCTCGTCACCGACACCGACGGCAGGGTCGTGGGACTCGTGACGACCCGATTCGGCAAGCAGGTCGCCGTCCGTGCCCGTAAGGGTGTCGTCCTCGCGACCGGGTCGTTCGCATACAACGACGAGATGATGCAGGCCTACGCCCCGCGCCTGTACAAGCGGCCCGCCGCGACGGTCGAGGAACACGACGGTCGCGGAATCCTCGTCGCACAGGCACTCGGAGCCGGTCTCGCACACATGGATGCGTGCGAGGTCGCGTTCTTCTGCGACCCGCAGTTGATGGCCCGCGGGATCCTGGTCAACGGTCGCGGCCAGCGGTACGTCCAGGAAGACACCTACCCGGGCCGGATCGGCCAGCTCACACTGTTCGAGAACGACAATCAGGCGTTTCTCGTCATCGACCAGAAGTCGTACGAGGAAGGGATGGCGGCGCCGAGTTCGAGCCCTCAGCTCAAGCGTCAGCCGACGTGGGTGTGCGAGACGGTCGACGAACTCGAAGGCGAAATGGGCCTGCCCGCAGGTTCTCTCACCTCGACGGTGGAGACGTACAACCGGCATGCGGCCGAAGGTTCGGATCCGGTGCTGGGCAAGAAGCCCGAATGGGTCGCGCCGATCGGCTCGCCTGTCGCGGCGATCGACCTCCGCGGAAACACCGGCGGGTTCACTCTCGGTGGGCTGCGGACCACGGTCGATTCCGAGGTCCTCCACGTCGACGGCACTCCGATCCCGGGTCTGTACGCGGCGGGACGGTGCACGTCGGGGCTGTCGGCGTTCGGCTACTGCAGTGGGATCTCACTCGGCGACGGCAGCTTCTTCGGTCGCCGCGCAGGCATCCACGCCGCGAATTCGTAGGGGACTTCGTAGCGGGTGCGGGCCGTCGGTCGGACGGCCCGCACCGTCCTCAGTTGTCGAGACCGAACGCACCCCGGTAGAACACCATGGGCCGGTCGTCGTCGAGGCATTCGAGTTCCAGGACCCGGCCGATCACGACGTCGTGGTCGCCGGCGGTATGCACGTCGTGGACCTCGCAGTGCGCACGCATGAGGACACCCGGGAGCGACGGGGTGTCCCACCGCGAGACCTCCCAGTCGAGACCGTCGAACTTCGTGCCCCGTGACGAACCGAAGCGCCCGCACAGGTCGGACTGCTCTTCACCCAGCACATTGATGGCGAAGCGTCCTGTCGGGCGGATCCGCGGCCAAGCACGACCCCGGTGATCGGCGCAGAACAGGATCAGTGGCGGTTCGAGTGACACCGACGCGAACGACTGGCAGGCGAAGCCGACCGGTCCGTCCTCGTCGAGGCCGGTGACGATTGTGACTCCGGTGGCGAAGCGGCCCATCGCATTGCGCATGTCGAGGGCGCCGGGGAGCTCAGGTTCTGGTGCGAGGACCTGCGTCCGTGTCTGGGTGTACATGCGCCTCAACTCCGATTCATCTCGGGTCGCCTCGATCCGGCGACGTTCGCGTGCCATGAATGTATGGACGCCGCGGTACGCGACCGTGCCGAATTCTCGCTCAGCGGACTTCTCGGCCATTTCTTCCGAGTCGGTGCCGCAGCCGGCGTTTCATCTCGGTGGGCGGGAGTTGTGGGGCGTGGTGAGTGTCGCCGCCACCTCGATGGGAGAATCGTTGTACTCCGTCACGGAAGGGAGAGTGCTCGATGCCCAGAATTGGGGTAGCGCGAGACGGGGCCGAACCCACGTCGGCCGAACAGCGCGACCGGCACGAGCGCATTCTCGACGCGGCGGCTCATCTCGCGACCGAGTACGACCTGCCGCGGGTGCAGATGACCGAGGTCGCGAAGCGCGCCGGTGTCGCGATCGGCACGCTCTACCGATATTTCCCGTCGAAGACCCACCTGTTCGCAGGGGTGATGCTGGATCGGCTCGAGCGGTTCGGCGGATACACGCCCGTCCGCACCCGAGACGTGCCGGTGCAGGACGCGATCTGCGACGCATTGATTGCGATGACCCGCAGACTCGTCGAGTATCCGTCGCTCGCGTTGGCCATGCTGCAGTCCAACAGTGCAGCCGTGGCATCCGCGGTTCCCGACACGGTCAAGATCGAAGCGCAGTTCCAGAAGATTCTGCTGAGCACTGCAGGCATCGCCGAACCGACCGAGCAGGACAAGGACCTGCTGCGGTTGCTGTCGATGCTCTGGTACGGGGTGATCATCTCGTACCTCAACGGCCGCTCGACCGCCGCCGAGGCGGAGACGGACATCCGGCGTAGCTGCGATCTGCTGCTCGTCGAACTGAGCCCGCGCTCGTCCTGAGCCAACGGTAGTATCCGACGCCGCGAACTACGACGTGTTCCAGAAATAATTGCGATGTGCCACACGGCCGCTAGCCGTGGTGGGTTTTCCCGGCCCGCGGTACCAAACCAAGCGATTGCTTGGTAAGTTGGGGTCGGCCCACAGCCGGGGCCATGGAGAAGACCCGGAGGCAGGATGGATCTCGGACTCGACGGCGCAGTCGTACTCGTCACCGGCGGTGTGAGAGGAGTCGGCGCGGGCATCACGAGAACGTTCCTTCGTGCGGGCGCCACAGTGGTGACCTGCGCGCGCAACGAGCCGGAGAAAGCGGTCGAGGTGGACGGCCGAGCCTCGGAGTTCCTCGCGTGCGACGTCCGCGACGCCGACCAGGTCCACGCCATGGTGGCCGCCATCGTCGAGCGACACGGACACCTCGACGCGCTCGTCAACAATGCCGGTGGGTCGCCATATGCGCTTGCTGCCGATGCGAGCCCGAAGTTCCACGCGAAGATCGTCGAGCTCAATCTGCTCGCGCCGCTGCTCGTCGCGCAGGCCGCGAACGCGGTCATGCAGACGCAGGACGGCGGCGGATCGATCGTCAACATCTCGAGCGTCAGCGGATCGCGCCCGTCGCCCGGCACCGCCGCATACGGTGCAGCGAAGGCCGGAATAGACAGTCTCGGAACATCTCTCGCCGTCGAATGGGCGCCGAAGGTGCGCGTCAACTCGGTGGTGGTGGGCATGGTGAACACCGAGCAGTCGCACCTGTTCTACGGCGACGACGACGGAATCGCCGCCGTCGGCGCGACCGTCCCGCTGGGCCGTCTGGCCAGCCCCGACGACATCGGGAACTGCGCGGCATTTCTGGCCTCGCCGCTGTCGGCGTACGTCAGCGGATCGACATTGACCGTCCACGGCGGCGGTGAACGCCCTGCCTACATGGCAGCGGCCCGAACGAAGGAGACAATGTGAGTGGATTGCTGGACGGACGCGTCGTCATAGTGACGGGTGCCGGGCGTGGGCTCGGTCGTGCCCACGCTCTGGCCTTCGCCGCCGAGGGCGCCAAGGTCGTCGTCAACGACATCGGTGTCGGCGGAGACGGCTCCGCGACCGGTGAATCCCCGGGCGAACTCGTCGTCGAGGAAATCCGTGCGGCCGGTGGCGAAGCCGTCGTCAACGGTGACGACGTCGCCGACTGGGCCGGCGCCGAGAACCTCGTCAAGACCGCGCTCGACAACTTCGGTCGCCTCGACGTGCTCGTCAACAACGCAGGCTTCCTGCGCGACCGCATGCTCGCGAACATGAGCGAAGAAGAGTGGGACTCGGTGACCCGCGTGCACCTCAAGGGCCACTTCGCGCCGATGCGGCACGCGATGACCTACTGGCGTGCCGAGTCGAAGGCCGGTAATCCGGTCGACGCCCGCATCATCAACACCAGCTCCGGGGCAGGCCTGATGGGCAGCATCGGCCAGGGCAACTACGCAGCCGCCAAGGCGGGTATCGCGACACTGACGATCCAGGCTGCCGCCGAGTTCGGTCGCTACGGCGTCACCGTCAACGCGATCGCACCCTCCGCCCGGACCCGGATGACCGTCGGCGCAGGCGGAGCGATGGCCGAGATGATGGCCGCGCCCGAAGAAGGATTCGATGCGATGGCACCCGAGAACGTCTCCCCGCTCGTCGTGTGGCTGGGCAGCAGTGAATCGAAGGATGTCACCGGCCGCGTGTTCGAAACCGAAGGTGGCAAGGTGTCGCTGGCCGACGGCTGGCGCCACGGCGAGGTCGTCGACAAGGGCAACCGGTGGGATCCCAAGGAGCTCGGGCCGGTCGTCGAGAAGTTGATCTCCTCGTCGGAGCCCCCGACCCCGGTCTACGGCGCATAGACCCGTGATGCGCGCTTCTGGTTGCCCCCGGCGACCAGAAGCGCGCATCGGCCGCTTCGCTGCGCTTATGCGGGTGTGCGGATGATCAGCGTCGAACCGGGGAAGTAGGCCGCAAGTTCGGTACGGGCCTGCTTGAGCGTGGCGGTGCCGTAGCCCTGCTTGCGGGCCTCGGGCCGAACCCAGATCCGCACTTCCACCTCGTTGCCGCTGAGCTCACCGAACGCGAAACCGATCTTCTTCGGCTCCTCGCCGGACAGGTCTTCCGCGACGAGCCACATTCCCGACTCGTCGTCCATCAGTGCAGCGCCCTTGCGACGTTCCCTCTCCACCGCCTCGTCGCTGCCGTCGCCGAGTTGTTCGGCGCAGCGTGCCTTGAACAGTTCGGTGTCGGCGGAATCCTCGCTGATCGGACGCAACCGGAAATGCTCGCCGGTCGCGTACGGTCGCGAATCCGTCGTCCACTTCACGACTGCATCGAGATCGTCCAGTTCGGCGCGGATCTTCTTGCGCTCCGCCTTCGTCAGACGACCCAGCGGAAGCGCGAGTACGGCCTCCGCGCAGAAATCGGTGGTGTCGAGGATCGACCCGATCGCGGCGATGGCGGCGGCCCGATCATTGCTCTCGACGATCGCGTCGAGCACCTCGTGACGGCGTTCGAGTGCGCGCAGCAGTGCGGCCGCGACCTCGCGGCGATCGAGGACCTGGTCGTGATTCGTGGTTGCCATCGCGTGACATCCCCTCTCGAGAGCATGGACAATGCGCTTCCCAGTATCGCCGTTCGCGGCGCTACGCGGGAAGGTGACGTCACTCGCAGACGACCACGGGGATGACGCGATCGGTCCACGACTGATAGTTGTCGAAATCCGGATACATTGCCGTGAGTTTCGGCCAGTACAGTGCGCGTTCCGCCTCGGTGGCGACGCGCGCCTTCAGTTGACGTATGTCCGATCGGATCTGGACCGTCACCTCGGGATTCGCCACGATGTTGTGGAACCACAGAGGGTGCTTCGGCAGACCGCCCTGGGATGCGACCAACAGCACCTTGTCGTCGTCCTCCAGGAACAGCAGCGGAGCGGTCCGCGGCTGTCCGGTCTTCCGGCCCGTGGTGGTGACCAGGCAGACCGGGATTCCCCACGGAAATGCGCTGCCCACCCGCCACTTTCCACCGAGACGGCCACCGGTTGCCCGATACAGCGCCACGTTCCCGCGCGACATCCACTTGATGATCGACGACGTCGCCTTCGAATCGAGCCCCTTCGGGGCCGCCTCGCTGCCCATGATCAGATGCGTTCGATGATGGTGCCGGTGGCGAGCGCGCCGCCCGCGCACATGGTGATCAGCGCCGTCGAGGCGTCGCGCCGCTCGAGTTCGTGCAGCGCCGTCGTGATCAGCCGCGACCCCGTCGACCCCACCGGGTGACCCAGCGCGATCGCGCCGCCGTTGACGTTGACCTTGTCCATGTCGGGTCCGTGGACCTGCGCCCACGACAGCAGCACCGATGCGAACGCCTCGTTGACCTCGAACAGGTCGAGGTCGCCGATGCTCATGCCGGACTTCTCGAGCACCTTCGACGTCGCCTGCACCGGTCCGTCGAGGTGGAACTCGGGCTCAGCGCCGACGAGCGCCTGCGAGACGATGCGTGCGCGCGGCTTCAGCCCGAGGGCCTTCGCCTTGTCCTCGTCCATGATCAGCACCGCGGCTGCGCCGTCGGAGATCTGCGACGAGGTGCCCGCGGTGTGGATGCCGCCGTCGAGCACAGGCTTCAGCTTGCCGATGGACTCGAGTGAGGTGTCGCGCAGACCCTGATCGCGGGTGACGGTCTGCTTCTCGCCGGTGTGGTTGCCTTCCTTGTCGACCACGGGCGCGACGACCTGCAGGACCTCACGTTCGAAGCGGGCTTCGTCCCACGCCTGCTTCGCGAGCTGCTGGGAGCGCACGCCGAGGGCGTCGACGTCGTCGCGGGTGATGCCGCGGCGGCGGGCGATGCGTTCGGCGGCCTCGAACTGGTTCGGCATGTCGATGTTCCACGACTCGGGCCGGCGCGGTCCGGCCTGATCGCCGACGTTGGCGCCGAGCGGCACCTGCGTCATTGCTTCGACACCGCATGCGATTCCGGCGTCGATGGCGCCGGTCGCGATGAGGCCCGCGATCAGATGGTTCGCCTGCTGCGCGGAGCCGCACTGGCAGTCGATCGTGGTGGCACCGACCTGCCAGGGGAGTCCGGCGTGCAGCCAGGCGGTGCGGGTGATGTTGTTCGACTGGGCGCCTGCCTGGGTGACGCAGCCGCCGATGACCTGTTCGACGAGTGCCGGATCGATTCCGGCCCGTTCGATCAGTCCGCTCTGTGCTGCGCCGAGGATCTCGGTGGCGTGGAGGCCCGAGAGCCATCCACCGCGCTTGCCGATCGGGGTGCGTGCGGCCTCGACGATGACGGGTGTGCCCACAGCGGGCTCCTTTCTGTGTGCCCTCGCGGGGCAGCGTTCCTATCTCGGAAAATAGAACAGGTTATCGAGTGGTGCAAGAGGCGGTCTCGTTGTTCGGAAGCATGGTTTCCTTGGCGAGTCGCGTGTGCTGTGCTTCAATGATTCTAGAACGTGTTCCACATTACAGCGCGGGTTACCGTGCAAGGGCAGGAGAGGTTCAGTGGTGGCACAGCCCAACATCCCCGAAGGCATCGACTTCACAGATCCCGATCTTTTCGCGGAGCGTATGCCGTTCGAAGAATTCGCCGAACTGCGTAAGACGGCACCGGTCTGGTGGAACAAGAAGTCGCCGGATGTCAGCGGCTTCCACGACGAGGGCTTCTGGGTCGTGTCCCGCCACGAGGAAGTGCGCGAGGTCTCCCGCCGGAGCGATGTGTTCTCCAACTGGGAGAACACCGCGATTCCGCGGTTCAACGACGACATGCCGCGCGAGGCCATCGAACTTCAGCGTCACGTCCTGCTGAACAAGGACGCTCCCGAGCACACCAAGTTGCGCAAGCTGGTCGCGCGTGGCTTCACGCCCCGCGCGATCAACGGCCTGCGCGACGAATTAGACTCGCGGGCAAAGAAGATCGTTGCCGAAGCCTGCCAGGAAGGCGGGGGCGACTTCGTCACCCAGATTGCGGCCGAGCTGCCGCTGCAGGCCATCGCCGATCTCATCGGGGTGCCGCAGGACGATCGCGCGAAGATCTTCGAGTGGTCCAATCAGATGACCGGGTACGACGATCCCGACAACACTGCAGACCCGGCAGCGGCCTCGATGGAGGTCCTCGGATACGCGTACCAGATGGCCGCCGAGCGCAAGGCGAACCCGGCCGACGACATCGTCACCGCCCTCATCGAAGCGGACATCGACGGCGACGAGCTCGCACCGGAGGAATTCGGTTTCTTCTTCATCGTGCTCGCGGTCGCGGGTAACGAGACCACCCGCAACGCCATTTCGCACGGCATGGCGGCGTTCCTCGACAACCCCGAGCAGTGGGAGATCTTCAAGCGTGATCGCCCGAAGACCGCTGCGGACGAGATCATCCGCTGGGCTACTCCGGTCATCTCGTTCCAGCGCACTGCGCTCGAAGACACCGAACTCGGCGGTCAGGCGATCAAGAAGGGCGACCGCGTCGTGATGCTGTACGCGTCGGCCAACAACGACGAAGAGGTCTTCGAGAACCCGCGGGAGTTCGATATTCTCCGGGACCCGAACCCGCACCTTGCATTCGGCGGTACAGGAGCGCACTACTGCCTCGGTGCGAACCTCGCTCGCATGGAGATCGATCTGATCTTCAATGCGATCGCCGACCACATTCCGGATATCAGCAAGATCTCCGACCCGCATCGACTGCGGTCGGGGTGGCTCAACGGCATCAAGGAGTTCCAGGTCGACTACAAGACGTCCGGTGGTTGCCCGGTCGAGCACTGATACGAACGGTCACATGGACCCCCGCTCCTTCTGGAGCGGGGGTCGTGTGTGTTCACTGACATGTGTGTTCAGGGCTCGTGTTCCCGGCATTGGTCAGGTCGGCGTGGTGATGGCGGGAAACGTCCAGTGACCGTCGCGTATCTCCGCACGTGGACGGTACAGGCGCACAAGGTAGTTCCAGCCGTCGGTAATGGGAATTGCGTTGTCCTGCTGCGGATCCCCACCGAAACGGACCGTGATCGAACCGTCGTCGTCGGTGACACCGGTGATGTTGTTGACGCTGTACGCGTGGTGTTCGTTCGGCTCGAAGAACCCGTCTGCGTTGTACACCGAAATCGACCAGAATCCGTCGACGGGCACATCGCGCACGGTCAGTTCGTACTCGCCGACCGGAAGTCGAGGATCGACGCCGATGTACGCGGCCTCCTCGGTCGGGAGCCCACCCCAGCCTGCTGCAGTACCGATCAGGTGCCGGACTTCGTCGACGGTATCTCTGGTGCCGAACGTGTGGTCGAAGTCGGTGAGATTCCGAGCCAACGCGAGCAGCGCGTCGCGCGTCTCGTCCATGCTGTTTCGGTCGTAATCCGGTGAAGTGAACGGAGTCGACGATCCTGCGTCGATGCGGAACTGATCCTGCAGTGCAGCGACTGCGCGTACATCGTCGGAATCGGCAGGGTCGACGAGAATTCTGATTGCGACAGCGACATATGCTGTCGGGAAATCGCCGGTCGCGAGTCGGTGCTCACCCGGGTCGTGGAAGATTCGGTCGACGTAGTGATCCTGGTCGACCACCATCACCGACACGTAGCGCTCTCCGGATTCGGGAACGGTGACGACCGCCCCGCCCGAGACGTCGACGATCGCGAAACTGTAGAGGGTGTCGCGGTTCATCCGAATCACGGTTTGGTGTTCGACTGCAGCGGGCTCTCGATTGTGCAGGAGGGTATTGATCCCTCCGGCGTCGTGCTGGAGATCGGCAAACATCCGATCGGTCTCTGCGCGGACGAAATTGTCGACGTTCACCCGAACTCGTGTCATTGCGGCAGCGTAATCGACCGTTGTGGTGCTGCGGTTCGTTTCGCGCGGCCTCGTTATTGCACCAGACGGTATTCCTGACGCTTGTCGCGGTCGCGCACTACGACACCGCGAGTCTGCAGCCTGTTGCACAGTTCCTCGGCAGTGTTCGTCTCCTTGCGGGAGAGCGCATGGCGCCGCTCGCGCAGAAGTCCGTGCGTTTCGTCGTCGAGGGCGGGGTCACCGTCGACCCACCGAGAGAAGTCGCCACCGTGAAGTGACTTCTGTGTCCACGGGTATCCGTGTTCGGTGAACGCGCGTCCGATGGCGTCCTTGTCGAGATCGCCGGTGTCGCGCCGGGCGAGTTCGCGTCCGGTGGTGTCGGAGAGGACGAGGTCTTTGTCGTCGAGGTGGACACCGGCGACTTTTGTTCGCGGAACATATAGTTCGTCGTCGTCCTGCTCGAGGAGCACGCCGTCGGAATCGACGGTGACCGTGAGGGATTCGCCGAGGCTGATCATGGCGAGGACGACGCCCCCCACGATCCCGAGAATCGTCAGGATCGGCAACGACCACGCGGTGGTGAGCTCCGCGAGGAGTTCGACCGGTCCTGGGACCGACGGCAGGGTGTCGACCGCCCAGCGGCAGAACGGGGGAGCGGCGAAGCCGAGCCCGATACCGACCAGGATGCACGCCACCGCCACGACGGCGGGGATCGTCCAGGAGACCGAGATCTTCGTTGCATCGTCACGCATCATCGTCATGATTTCTCTCCTCGGTGTCCGGTGAGGTAGCGGCGGATGACCGTCCGCATGGTGTCTACGGGTGCTGTGGCGGCCGGATTGCCGGCGTAGAGGAATGCCGAGTCGGTGATCGCGCGGATCCAGGTGGCGGTGGCGACGGGATCGAGCGTGGGGTCGACCCGGTCGTGGGCCCGACGAAGAAGCTGTATCAGTCCCTCGTTCACGAGGGCGTCCTCTTCTTCGAGGACAGTCGCGAGTTGCGGGTCGTGCCCCACCTGCCGGATCACCTCGACCACGAGGCCTGCGGCCAGTGGGTCGGAGGCGGGGCCGACTAGCTCGGCGACCATGTCGAGAATCGCCTCCAGCGGATCCGGGGCGTCGCGATAGCGTTCGACCATCGCTCGGGATTCGGGCAGGTCGCGCTCGAAGATCGCCCGGAAGACGCCGCGTTTGTCGCCGAAGTAGTGGAAGACCGTGCCGGAGCTGACACCGGCACCCTTCGCGATTGCGGTGACAGGGGTTGTTTCGTAGCCGTGTTCGGCAAAGAGTGCGGCGGCCGCGTCGGTGATCGCGTTGCGGCGTTGCGCTTGGAGTTCGGGGTCGACGGTGCGGGCCATGAACCCAGGGTAATAATTGATTGACTAGTAAGTCAATCAATTATTTCTGTGTGTGATCCGATCGGGAGGAGACGAAGTCAGTCCAACCGGTGCAGGTCGTCGACGGTGTCGATGTCGCCGGGATCTGCGAGACCTGCGCAGTCCAACCGCCGGACCCGGTTGCGATGGCGGGAGAGGAACGATCGCGCGCCCTCGTCGCCACGTGCCTGCTGCGCCGCTGCTATCGCGTCGGCCAGGTCGAACACGACGGGATGACCGGGACGCTCGCCGAACATCGGCAATGTCACGGTTCCCGGTTCGTGCGCCGACAGGACCGCACGTACGAGCTCGGAGTTGATGCCGGGGAAGTCCACGACCGTCAGCGCGATCACGTCGGCGTCGGTCGCGGCATCGACCCCGCACTGCAGCGACGTCGACATGCCCTCTTCCCAGCGAGGATTGCGCACCAGGGTTGTGCCGGGCGGGCACACGGCCGCCACGTCGTCGGTGTACGCGCCGACGACCACGATCGTCTCGTCGCACCCGCCTCGCTGGAGAGCGTCGACGACGGAATGCAGCAGGGGACGGCCCCGGTGGGGGAGCAGGGCTTTCGCCCGGCCACCCAAACGTGAGCCGTCCCCGGCAGCGAGAACGATCCCGGTGACAGTCATGCGCCGACTCTACTGGGCCGGACGCACCGTCTTCATTGCTCGATCGACTTCCCAGAACGCGCGCAGCGACGCGATTTTGCCTTCGTCGTTCACCCGGTACACGAACACACCCTCGGCGTCGATGATGTTGCCGGCCAGCGTGGTGCGAATGGTGCCGACGTTGACGCACTCGTTGCCGCACACCAGGACGTCGTCGACGAGGAACTCGAGACTCTCGGTGTTCGCGATCGTCATGTCGTAGAACGCTGCGATCGCCTCACGCCCGTGATGGCCCTTGCCCTCCGGATCGAACCCCGACGGACCCACCGGATCCTCCACGCATCCGTCCTCGGCGAACAGTGAAAGCCATTCATCCTTACGTCTCGAGCTCGCAGCCGTCTGCGACGCGCGTGCCGCAATACGTGCGGGATGTTCCTCGCTCATGCCGTGCCCTTCCCCTGGATGAACTTGTCTGCGCTGCTGAACTTGTCTGCGCTGCTGAACTTGTCTGCGCTGATGAACTTCTCGGCGAACTTCCGGAGCGATTCCTGCTTCGCTTCGAGGGACGAGTCGAATCCGTGGCCGTCGAAGATCCACGGCACCACGATGATGTCGGTGACACCCGCATCGGCGAGCGCGGCGTAACCGGACGAGCCGAACTTGTCGATGCACACCGTCTGGATTTCGAAAGAATTGTCGTTGCGGCCGTATTCGGTGCGTAGCGTCCGCAGGCGGTCGATCACCTGGACGAGATCGTCGAACTTGATCATCGCCGAGGTCCAGCCGTCGCCGGCCCGCGCCGCGCGGCGCAGTGCCACGTCGGTGTGGCCACCGACATACAGCGGAACCGGTTTGCTGGGTGCGGGACTCATCTGGAGACGATCGAAATCGTAGAACTCACCGTGGTGCTCGACCATTCCACCGCCGAGGATCAGCTTCAGCACGTCGATCATCTCGTCGACCCGCTTGCCGCGCCGCGCGTAGGGCACGCCGCACCATTCGAATTCTTCCGGTGCCCAGCCGATCCCGACGCCCAGACCGAATCGGTTGTTCGTGAGATTCGCGACCGAACCGACCTGGCGGGCGAGCAACACCGGATTGCGGGAGCCGAGCTTGAGCACCTGGGTGTAGAACTCGATGGTCGACGTAGCTGCCCCCATCGCAGCTGCGGCGATCAACGGGTCCACCCAGGGTGTCTCGGCTGTCCACATCCGCGACCCGTCCGGGGTATACGGGTAGTCGACGGTCTGCTTCTCCATGTAGAACAGCGAATCCGGTAGGGCGATCGACGAGAACCCGGATTCCTCAGCGGTCTTGGCGATCCCCGCGAGCTGATCGAGTGGCGTCATTGCGACGCCGACGGTGAACTTCACCATGAGAGACCCCTAATTCGACGGCTTGTCGGACCCGACCACCCACATCGAGAAATACTGCGACCCGCCGCCATACGCGTGGCCGAGAGCCTTGCGTGCACCCTCCACCTGGTGGTCGCCGGCTTTGCCCATCACCTGGATCGCTGCTTCGGCGAAGCGGATCATGCCCGACGCGCCGATCGGGTTCGACGACAGCACACCCCCCGACATGTTGACGGGAAGCTGGCCGCCGATCGCGGTTTCGCCTGCCTCCGTCAGCTTCCAGCCGCCTCCTTCCGGGGCGAACCCGAGGTTTTCGAGCCACATCGGCTCGAACCAGGAGAACGGGACATAAATCTCGGCGCAGTCGATTTCGGTGAGCGGATCGGTGATCCCTGCCTGCTTCCACAACGCCGCGGCCGCGATGCGACCGGCCTCGGGGTTGACCTGGTCGCGACCCGCATAGGTGGTCGGTTCGGTGCGCATCGCGGTGGCGTGAATCCATGCGACGGTGCGCCCGGCAGCTTCGGCCGCGGCAGCGCTGTCGGCGTCGCCGAGGACCACTGCGCACGCCCCGTCGGACGACGGGCACGTCTCGTCGTAGCGGATGGGGTCCCACAGCATCTGCGACGCCTGCACCTTCTCGAGGGTGATGTCGGATTGCTTGAGGTGGGCGTACGGGTTCTTCGCGCCGTTGAGGCGATCCTTCACAGCGACCATCGAGCCGACGTGTTCGGGCGCGCCGGAGCGACGGATGTACGAGCGGACATGGGGCGCGAAGTACCCACCGGCACCCGCGCCGACCGGCATCGTGAACGGCACCGGTGTGGACAGCGCCCACATCGCGTTGGATTCGGACTGCTTCTCCCACGCAACGGCGAGCACACGACGGTGGACGCCGGCCTGGACGAGGCTCGTGGCCACATTGGCGGTGGAACCGCCGACGGATCCGGCGGTGTGGACGCGCAGCAGGGGCTTGCCGGTGGCGCCGATCGCGTCGGCCATCGCCAGTTCGGGCATCATTGCGCCCTCGAACAGGTCGGGGGCCTTTCCGATCACGACGGCGTCGATGTCGTCCCAACCCACATGGGCGTCGGCCATCGCACGGTCGATTGCTTCGCGGACGAGTCCTGACATCGAGACGTCGTGCCGCTTTGCGACGTAGTGGGTCTGCCCCGTTCCGAGGACCGCCGCAGGTTGCTTCGTCATCAGTTTCGTCCCTCCAGAACGGCTACCAGATTCTGTTGCAGCACAGCGCCGCCCGTCGCGTGGGCGAGGGCACGGCCGGCCTTCCCGTCCATGATCGCCTGGGCGGCGAAACCGATGCGTTCGAGACCGCCGGAGAACATCGGGTTCCCGGTCAGAGGTCCACCCGACGGATTGATCGCGGTGTTTCCGTTCAATCCGAGCTCTTCACGCAGGATCAACTCCTGGTGAGTGAAGGGCGCGTGGAGTTCGGCGATGTCGAAGGCGGTGTCACCACGGGTGACGGCCTGCGCTGCAGCACGTGCGGACGGCGCGGTCGTCAGGTCGGCGGCGCCGAAATTCGGGGAGTCGATGCGATGCTCGATCCCGGTGATCCAGGCGGGGTTCTCGCACAGTTCCCGGGCGCGGTCGCCGGATGCGAGGACGATCGCGGCGGCGCCGTCGGTGACCGGTGCGCAGTCGTGGGTGCGCAGCGGATCGGCGACGTACGGCTGCGCGAGCAGCTCTTCGACGGTGACGTCGCCGCTGAGTTGTGCGTCGGGCCTGCTCTTCGCCGCGGCGCGGGCCTGCACGGCGACCTCGGCCATCTGTTCGGCGGTCCACTTACCGGAGTCGAGTCCGATCCGCGCCTGCAGACCGGCGAGCGATACGGCGTCGAGTCCGAGCGGTGCGACGAGATACGGATCGAGCTGCGCCGACAGGGTGCGCCGCAGCGTACCTGCCGACGACTTGCCGAATCCGTACACGAGAGCGGTGTCGACCTCGCCGGTGATGAGCTTGACCCAGGCTTCGTAGAGCGCCCACGCCGCGTCCATCTCGACGTGCGACTCGTTGATCGGGGGAACTGCACCGATCGCGTCGATGGCCGAGATGAAGGAGAAAGCGCGGCCGGCGAGGTAGTCGGATGATCCGGAACACCAGAAACCGATGTCGGACTTGGTGATTCCGAGCTTCCCGTAGAGGTCTTGGAAGCAGGGCACGAGCATTTCGACACCGTTGGTGGTGCCGTGTGTTTCGCGGACGTGTGGAGCGTGCGCGAAGCCGACGACTGCAATGTCTGTCATGATTTCGCGGCTCCTAGAGGTGGTGTTTGAAGGTGTCGAAGTCGGCGTCGGGTTCGCCGGTGGGACGGAAGTATTCGATGTTCTTGAGGGTGTAGTCCCATTCCTCCCGCGGTCGCCACTTGGCCTCGACGCGCATACCCATGCGCACTTCCGAGGCATCGCACTCGAGGATCAGGTGAAGGAACGGGATGTCGGCGCCGTCGAGCAGCACGTACGCCGCGACGTACGGAGGCTTGATCTGCTGGCCCATGAACGGAACGTTGACGATACAGAATGTTGTGACGATGCCCTTGTCGGGCAACTCGACGTGCTCCTTCGTCGGAACGCCGTCGGTGGGGCTCGCGCCGCGCGGCGGGATGTACACCTTGCCGCCCGGTCCGGTCCGCCCGCCGACAAGCTTGCCTTCCTTCAGTCCGCGCAGATACCACGACTCCTCGGGAGACGCTGTGTGCGTGTAGTGCAGATCGAGGGGGGTGGTGATGATCGCGACCGGTTCGGTGTCAGCCACGGCAGCAGGTGCTGCGCCGGCCTCGCCGGGTTCGAACGCCACGATGTCGTGGATGCCGCCCACCCGCTCGTCGGCCCATCGGACCCGAACCCGCAGACCGGTCTCGATGTCGTCGGGAGAGGAGACGTCGACAGCGTGCAGGAGGGAGGAGTCGGCGCCGTCGAGCCGGATCAGCGCCCACGCGAAGGGGCGGTCGAACGGCTGGCCCGACAGCGGCTCGGGGTTCCACGTCCAGCTCACCACGGTGCCGGTCTGCCCGACCTCGACGAAATCGACGAGCGGCTCGTGAGTGATCGCGTCGTATTCGGGGGGAGGGACGAGAACTCGGCCGTCCGATCCGCGGGCGCCGACGATCCGCCCGTCACGCAATCCGGTGACGAAAGCGCCGACGGTCGGCCCGGTGGATCGGGTGTAGTCGAACTGAAGATTCAACGGGGCTCTCAGTGGCGGTTCGGCGACCGCGCTCTTTCCCAGGCTCACATCTTCGAGTAGAACAGGTTCTAATGTCGCTGGCAAGAGTAGCGTGTGAACAGCGCGGCATGGCCCGTCGTCCGACCTGAAAGGCCTGCAATGAAATTGGGACTGCAACTGGGGTACTGGGGTGCGCAGCCGCCCAGAAACGGACCGGAACTTGTTACTGCAGCCGAAGCCGCGGGCTTCGACGCGGTCTTCGCGGCCGAGTCGTGGGGATCGGATGCCTTCACGCCACTCTCGTGGTGGGGGTCGGCGACCGAGCGAGTACGGCTCGGCACCTCCGTCGTGCAGATCTCCGGACGAACCCCGACGAATTGCGCCATGCACGCGCTCACCCTCGACCACCTCTCCGGCGGCAGGCACATCCTCGGTCTGGGTGTGTCCGGACCGCAGGTCGTCGAAGGCTGGTACGGGCAGCCGTTCGCCAAGCCGCTCGCCCGAACCCGTGAATACGTGTCGATCATCCGCGACGTCCTCGCGCGGAAGGAACCCGTCACCAGCGCGGGCCCGCACTATCCGCTGCCGTACTCGGGCGAGGGCGCGACCGGACTCGGTAAGCCGCTCAAGCCCATCACGCATCCGCTCCGGTCCGACATTCCGATCTGGCTCGGCGCCGAGGGCCCGAAGAACGTCGCACTCACCGCGGAGATCGCCGACGGCTGGCTCGCGATCTACTACTCACCGCGCCTTGCCCCGATGTACAACGAATGGCTCGACGAAGGATTCACCCGCCCGGGAGCGCGTCGCAGTCGCGAGGACTTCGAGATCGCGGCGACCTGCCAGGTGGTGGTGACCGACGACCGTGCAGCGACCATCGCCGGAATGAAGCCGGTGACGGCGCTCTACGTCGGCGGAATGGGTGCCCCGGAGTTGAACTTCCACGCGCAGGTCTACCGCCGCATGGGATACGGTGACGTGGTCGACGAGGTCACCGAACTGTTCCGTGCGGGTCGTAAGGACGAGGCGGCTGCAGCGATCCCCGACGAGATGGTGACCGAGACGATGATCGTCGGCGACCACGACGAGGTTCGTGCGGGTGTGAAGCGGTGGGCGGATGCGGGGGTGACGATGCTCCTGGTCTCGTGCCGCGACGCCGAGCACGTGCAGTCGCTCGCCGACGTCGTGCTGGGCTGAAGTGTTTCCGCCTCCGGCGGATTCGAGCGAATGTATCCTTCGTCTCGATCAAGAGACGCAATGCGCCATTCGTTCAGCGGGGGCAGGCGCGGTCGGGCCGCATCGGGTGGGATTCGGGGTTATCCACAGGTCAGAGATCCATCCACAGATTTGGCAGTACGACCGAATCCGAGCACCGGGCCGGGTACGAGTGCTGCACCGTGGCTGTTCATGAGACGAGGAGAGTGGGCGGAAGACCCGGAAGCGTTGCTGAAGATCGCGGACCGCGGGATAGTCGCCGACGCCGCACTGCGTCAGGTCGGAGTGTCTGGGTCGGCAATACATCTGCGATGCAAACCGGGCGGTCCGTGGCAGCGTGTGTTGCCGGGGATCCTCTACCTGGGCAATGGGTCCCTGTCGCCGCGACAGCGCGGGATCGCAGCACTGAAATACGGCGGGCGCGATGCGATGCTCACGGGTCGCGCGGCGCTGCGTGAGTACGGATTCGACAGTTCGACTCATGAAGCGCATCTGCTGCTACCCGCTGAGCGACGCAAGCAGTCGAAGGGATTCGTCGTCGTCGAGCGCTCCCATCGACTTCCGGAGCCGGTTATCCGTCAGCAGCTCCGGTGCGCCCCACTCGTCCGTGCGGTTCTCGATGCTTCACGTCGGTGCACGACTCTGAATTCGTCACGTGCATTGATTGCGCAGGTCGTGCAGAGCGGGAAAGTGACGGTGCCAGCGCTGATCGAGGAATTGGAGGAAGGCAGTGACCGAGGCTCAGCCCTGCCTCGGAAGGTGCTCCGCGAAGTTTCAGCGAACGTCCATTCCGTCCCGGAGGCAACGGCACGCGAACTGTGGCTCCGCAGCGGCTTGCCCGAGATGCACTTCAATTTCGACGTGGTGGACGCGGCCGGCAAATTCATTGCGCGGCCGGACGGCTGGGTCGACGACGTCGCGATGGCGTGGGAGATCGATTCGCTCGCGTGGCACTTGTCGCCGGCCGACTACAAGCGGACCGTCGAACGCCGTGCTCGGATGCAAAGCGCCGGGATCATCGTCTTGTCGACTGTGCCGAGCGCCCTCCGCGACGCTCCCGGCAGGGTGCTGGAGGAACTTCGGCGGCATTACGAGCTGGCGGCGTCGCGCCCGCGACCCGATGTCCGGTTACTTCTGCCGCAGAATTGACTGTCCCACTCCGAACGAATGGCACACTGCCTCTCTTGATCGAGACGAAGGATTCATTCGCTCGGAGTTGGGGGAGTTGGGGGGAGTTGGGGGAGATGGGTGAGGTGGGGGATGGTCAGGCGCCGGTGAACTTCGGGGGGCGCTTCTCGGCGAAGGCACGGGGGCCCTCCTTCGCGTCGGCGCTCTTGAACACCGCAGCACCGAGTTCTGCGTCGATGCGGAAGGCCTCCTCTTCGTGGAGTCCTTCGGAGCGGCGGATGGTTTCGAGGATCGCCTGCACCGCGACCGGTCCGTTGGCGGATATCATTTCGGCGATCTCGAGGGCCTTGTCGAGGGCCTGACCGTCCGGGACGACGTGCCCGATGAGCCCGATCTCCTTGGCTTCGGGCGACTTCAGGTGGCGGCCGGTGAGCAGTATGTCGGCGGCGATCGTGTACGGGATCTGACGGACGAGGCGCACTGCAGAGCCGCCGAGCGGGAACAGGCCCCACTTCGCTTCGGATACGCCGAACTTCGCGCTCTCGCCGGCGACCCGGATGTCGGTGGCCTGGAGGATCTCGGTGCCGCCTGCGATTGCGGGGCCCTCGACTGCGGCGATGAGCGGCTTCTTCAGCCGACGACCCTTGAGCAGTGCCGGCAGTCGCGACAGGTCCCAGCCGCCACCTTCGAACTTGTCGCCGGGCGCGGACTTGTTCATGTCCTTGAGGTCGGCGCCCGCGCAGAAGGCTCCGCCTGCACCGGTGAGGATCGCGACACGGATCTCGGGATCGTTGTCGACGCGGTCCCACGCCTCGGTCATGATCGCCATCATCTCGCCGGACAGGGCATTTCGTGCTTCGGGGCGATTCATCGTGACGATCAGGGTGTGCCCGCGTTGTTCGACGAGGCAGTGCGGAGCGCGCTCCGAAATGTCCGAAGTTTCGGCAGCGCCGGTGGCGGCGGTAGGGGACACTGAGAACTCCTGATGTGTTGTGAACTGGATCTCACTCCGGGTCTTGTCAGAAACGATAACACGTTCTATTTTGATGGCGTGGCCCTTAACATCGCAGACCTCGTAGAGCACGCCATCGACCTCGTCCCCGACCGCGTCGCACTCGCGTCGGACGGTCGCGAACTCACGTATGCGCAGTTGGAGGGCCGGACCAATCGGCTCGGCCACTACCTGCGCGAACACGGCGTCAAGCCGGGTGACAAGGTGGGGATCTACTCCCGCAACACCATCGAGGCCGTCGAGGCGATGGTTGCGGTGTTCAAGATCCGCGCCGTGATGGTCAACATCAACTTCAGATACATCGAGAACGAGTTGCAGCACATCTTCGAGGATTCGGACATGGTGGCGCTCATCCATGAGCGTCAGTACGCCGACAAAGTTGCGAATGTCCTGCCGACGACGCCGCTCGTGAAGACGGTCCTCGTCGTCGACGACGGCACCGAACTCGACTACTCCGGCTACGGCGGAGCCGACTATGAGCAGGCGCTCGCGCAGAGCTCACCGGAGCGCGATTTCGAGGAGCGCAGCCCCGACGACCTCTACATGCTCTACACGGGCGGCACCACCGGTAAACCGAAGGGCGTGATGTGGCGCCAGGAAGACGTGTGGCGCGTCCTCGGTGGCGGCATCAACTTCCTCACCGGCGAATACGTGGCCGACGAGTGGGAACTCGCCAAGACAGGTGCCGCGAATCCCGCGATGGTGCGCTTCCCGATTCCGCCCATGATTCACGGCGGTGCGCAGTGGGCGCTGTTCCAGGCATTGTTCGGTGGCGGCAAGCTCGTCATGCACCCCGAGTTCGACGGCCACGACACGCTGCGTGTCATCGAAGAACACAAGGTCAACGTCATCTTCATCACCGGCGACGCGATGGGCCGCCCCATGATCGACGCGCTCGAGCAGGGCAACCCGAAAACTGGTAAGCCGTACGATCTCTCGTCGATGTACTTCATGGGGTCCAGTGCCGCACTGTTCTCCCCGGCACTCAAGGAGCGCTTCCTCGAGCTCCTCCCGAACTGCATGATCACCGACTCCATCGGCTCGTCCGAGACCGGTTTCTCCGGTATCGGCGTGGTCCAGAAGGGGCAGGCGCACGTCGGTGCTCCCACGGTGAAGATCGACGCGTCGACCGACGTCATCGACGAGGACGGCACTCCGCTGCAACCGGGCGACGGCAAGGTGGGGTTGCTCGCCCGCAAGGGGCACATCCCGATCGGGTACTACAACGACGAAGCGAAGACGGCGGCGACGTTCCGCGAGTACAACGGCGTGCGGTACTCCATCCCGGGCGACTACGCGCAGGTCGAGGCCGACGGCACGGTGACGATGCTCGGCCGTGGCTCGGCATCGATCAACAGTGGCGGCGAGAAGATCTACCCCGAAGAGGTGGAGGCCGCCCTCAAGGGGCACCCCGACGTGTTCGACGTTCTCGTCGTGGGTGTCCCCGACGAGCGATTCGGTCAAGGCGTTGCTGCGGTCGTCGCGGTGCGCCAGGGCACCCGTCCCGCCCTGGCCGAACTGGTCGAGCGCGCCCGCGCCTCGATAGCGGGATACAAGGTGCCGCGGAGCCTCTGGTTCGTCGACGAGGTCAAGCGTTCACCGGCGGGTAAGCCCGACTACCGATGGGCGAAGGAACAGACCGAAACTCGTCCGGCAGACGACATCTACAGCAACAGCGCTGCCGTCAACGACACCGCCGCAGCAGGATAAAGGACCGCCATGCAGACAGATCTCAGCAAGAAGTTCGGCATCGAGTACCCGATCTTCGGGTTCACGCCGTCCGAACACGTCGCAGCGGCCATCAGCCGGGCGGGTGGCCTCGGAGTGCTGGGTTGCGTCCGGTTCAACGATGCCGAAGAACTCGACGCGGTTCTCACCTGGATGGACGAGAACACCGACGGCAAACCGTACGGTGTCGATATCGTGATGCCGGCGAAGGTACCCACGGAGGGCACGGCCGTCGACCTCGACAGTCTCATCCCGGCGGAACATCGCGCGTTCGTCGACCGCACCCTCAGCGAGCTGGGAGTGCCACCGCTCGGTGACGACGCCGAACACGCCACGGGGGTGTTGGGCTGGCTGCATTCGGTCGCGCGTTCACACGTCGACGTAGCACTCGAACATCGCCCCGCGCTCATCGCCAACGCTCTCGGATCACCTCCGAAGGACATCATCGATCTCGCACACGAGAAGGGAGTGCCCGTCGCGGCTCTGGCAGGCGCCGTCGACCATGCGAAACGACATGTCGAGAACGGCGTCGACATCGTCATCGCTCAGGGCTACGAGGCCGGTGGCCACACCGGTGAGGTTGCGTCGATGGTGTTGTGGCCCGAGATCGTCGATGCCATAGGGGATTCCGCGTCAGTTCTCGCCGCGGGCGGTGTGGGTTCGGGTCGGCAGGTCGCTGCAGCACTTGCGCTCGGTGCCTCCGGCGTGTGGATGGGCTCGTACTGGCTGACCACAGCCGAGTACAAGCTCGGTTCTGCGGCCAACGGGCCGTCGTCGATTCAGCGGGCGTTGCTCGGCGCGAGCTCGTCCGACACCGTGCGGTCGCGCATCTACTCCGGCAAGCCGGCGAGACTGCTCAAGACGAAGTGGACCGAAGCGTGGTCGAAGCCCGACGCGCCGTCGCCGCTGCCCATGCCGCTGCAGAACATCCTCGTCAGCGAGGCACACCAGCGCATCTCGGCCGGGAACGACCCCGAGGTCGTGGCGATGCCGGTGGGCCAGATCGTCGGACGGATGAACGAGATCCGCCCCGTCGCGGAGATCATGACCGAACTCGTCGACGGCTACGACAAGGCGGTCGAGCGGCTGAACCAGGCGAGGTAGTACCCGCTCATCGGACCTCCACGATGCCGTGAGCACCGCGCTCGGCGTCGACCATCGAGTGCGACACGAACGGATAGTGTCCCGGCTCTGGGAATTCGAGTTCGACGAACCCTCCCTGGGCCGGGAACAATCCGAGGGTCTGGCTTCCTCCGGTGCCCGGTTGCAGGCGGTAGTCGCCCTCCGACCAGACGGTGTCGAACTGTCCGCCGACGATGTGGAACGCCGATCCGCGGTTCGGTCCCGCGGCGAGCACCCAGATGCGGATGCGTTCGCCGACCTCGGCGACCAGGGGGTCATGGTCGTACTGGTTCGCATATCCGTTGAACACCACCAGATCCGGATTGTCGGCGACGACCTTGTCGGCGTCGGCTTCACCGCCCTCGGGTCCCAGATACAGCTCCGACTGCACCATGACGTACTCGCGGTCTACCGGTGGCAGGTCGGGCGGGTCGATGATGACCGCACCGAACATCCCGTTCGCGATGTGCAGTGACATCGGCATCGTCGAGCAGTGATACATCCACATTCCCGCGCGGGTCGCGGTGAACCGGTAGACGAGCGATTCGCCCGGCTCGATGGTGCGCATCGGTTCGTCCGGGGACAGCGAACCCGCGTGGAAGTCGATGGAGTGACCGATGGTCCCGTCGTTGACGAGGGTGACCTCGAAGATGTCACCGACCTTCCCTCGAAGTGTGGGACCAGGGGCGGTGCCACCGAATGTCCACAGGCGCTGCGTGATCCCGGGCGCGACTTCACGTTGCTCGTCCGTTGCGGCCAAGGTGATCCGGTGATCGGCCGACGTTGCAGGCGCGACCGGATCGTGCGCGACGAAGCCGGCATCGGGGTGCGCGCCGAGGCTCCGCGACACGTCGGACGAGTTGAGGGAAACTGCTTGGGCATCGGGCCGGTGTTCGGTGTGGACACGGTCGTCGACGGCACCGGTCGGCTGCACGGTGAGCGTCATTCCCATCTGGCGGTGCCCGGCAACGGAGCACCATCCGTCCACCTGTCCTCCTACGAGTCCGACGTCGAGCGTCGCAGTCTCATCCGGATCGATGCGACCGGTGCGGGCGCCGTTGGCGAGAACCAAGTCGTGCCGATCGGTGCCGGTGTTCACGAGCGTGACCACCAGGCGATCCCCTATCGGCACGTCGAGGACGTCGGGAACGAATCGCATGCCCTCGATCCGCACCTCGACTTCGGTGGTGTGCCCACTCGCCGTCACGTTTCCGGTATCGGCGGTGGAGATACCGACGGCGGCCGGATCGGCCGCGATACCGGCGGCCGCGGCGAAGACGACGACGCCCACGCCCGCTGCCGCGGCCCGGATGCGTCTGCGTGCCGGAACAGGTTCGGGACGGCCCGGTTTCGACGGCATCCCACGCAGGCGCCGGGCGACCAGGACCGCGCGTACGGCCAACGGCAGGAACGACGCGAACGCCACCAGAACGAGCACCGAACACGCGACTCGCACGAGGCTCGGCACTGGCAGGACACACACTAGCAGACCCGCATTGGCGATCGACAGGCGCCACGGCGCGCCGCGCTCGAGTTCGGTTATCGCTCCCTGCACTGCGGCACGACCGCCGATGACGACAGGAACGAGATACGTGAGGGCGCCGAGCAGCACCTGGACGAGGAAGCCGGCGAGCAGCGCTGCGGTCACCGACCCCGCTGTCTCGGTCGCTTCCAGTGGAGTCGATGCCGTCGCCAGTCCCACCGTGAGGTACGTGAGTGAGCCGAGCAGCCACATGATGCCCGCGAGCACAGACAACGTCGCGAAATCGGCGGGATGCTTGCGGCGGATCTCGTCGAGGTGTGGTTCGAGGACGTAGGCTGCGGCAGCGAGATATCCGAGGGCTCCCGTGGCTGTGACGAGGGGTATGCCCGCGATTGCACCGACGACTCCCACTGTGAGACCGAGGAGTAACGCCGGGAGTCCGCGCCGCGCTGCGGTTTCGACACGCGCCGCCATGCGGGTCCGCAGCATCGTCGGCCATAGGGTGACGAGGGTGCCCAGCACCGTCAACCCCACCCAGCCCAGGACGTTGACGGCCGAGTGAGCGAGCACGAGCCGCTCGTGCAGTTCGCTGGGCAGACCGACATTCGCCATGGCGATTCCGATCCCCGCACCGATCGGCAGCATGGACGCCGCAGCGATGTAGTAGCGCACGGTGTGCCCGAATCGGGACGGCAGCGCGGCCCGCAGACGCTGCAGCAGTGTTGTCCCGTGCCATCCGGCAACCCCTGCGACGACACACCCACCGGCCACTGCCGCGGGCCACCATCCGGTCAGCATGCCGGCGATGACCGCGACTGCACCGGAGTTGAACACGATCAGCCGCGCAGTGTCGGCGCGGCGGGTACCTCCGGCAGGGCGCCGGAGCAGGGCATCGGTGAAATGTCCGCTCCAGATCAGGATCGCGTTGCTTCCGGCCCCGAGTCCGAGCAGATGGACCAGGAGCCAACCGGATTGCGGAACCCATCGGTGTGCGACGGACACCACGACCAGTGCCGCGAACCACGCGGCAACCACCGTGCCGGCGCGAAGATGCCAGCTTCCACGCTCGTTCACGAGTCGCTCCGCGGACTGCAGCACACCGGGGGAACTGTGGGATCGGGAAGGAAGAGCCGGCACGCGCCGGGTTCGGCGAAGGGCAGAAGGTCGAGCCCGGGGCCGGTCGGTGCGCCGATCTCTTCGAGCGCGCCCTCGACGATGCCGAGGTGGACCTGGCAGACGATGGTCGGGTAGCGGCGCGCGGCGTCGAGCAGGGGGCACATCGGCAGCGCGACACCGAGCGCGGGTCCGCGGTCGTGTGGAGCGAACCCCAGCCGTGTGAGCAGGTCGAGAGCGTAAGCGTGTGGATCGTCGGTGTCGCAGTCGGATTCGTGGGCGAGTTCGCGGCCCCACTCCCGTCCGGCGGCGCGTGCGTCGCCTTCCGGGTCGCTGCTGGTACGGGCGATGTGCCCGGCGAGAGCGGTCGCGAGTCCTGCGTAGTCGCGACCGGACAGGGCGGGATCGGCGGCGGGCATGGGCCGATACACCTTGGCGGGACGTCCGCGTCCTCGGGCCGGTTCGGTGGTGCGTTCGACGAGGCCGTGGCCGACCAGTGCGTCGAGGTGTTCGCGCACGGTGTTCGCGTGCAGACCGAGTCGCTCGGCGATGTCGTTGATGCGCGCGGGGGCGTGGGCACGGACATCGTCGAGGACGGTGATCCGTTGGGGTGACAGTGCGAGATGCGACGCCGGTGTCGGTGTCGCGTGCGGCCCGGGTCGAAGTTCCCTATTTTCCACGGGAATAACTGTAGTAAATTGATCGATGAAAGGCCACCCCGCCGCACGCCTATCGCGGCGCCACCGAGAGGAGCCGTCCATGAGTGCCGACCAGGTCGTCGTTGCCACCAGCGCAGAGGATGCGCGTGCTGTAGATGCCGTCAAGAGCCACCACAGTGAACTCGCGGGACGCATCGCGATCCTCAGCGAGGCATTGCTCGACGCTGCCTCCACCGGAAAGGATGTCGACGCACGACGTCGTGCGATGGTCGACTATCTCACCGGTACCGTGCTGCCGCACGCAACTGCGGAAGAGCGCGCGCTCTACCCTGCGGCGGCCGGCCGCCGTGAGGCGAAGCTGCTCGTCGAATCCATGATCGCCGTGCATCGTGTCCTCGGCGGTCTCGTCGACCGGACTGCGAAGGAACCCGATCCGGTGCGTGCAGCTGCGGCCGCGTACGCGTTGAGGGTGGTGTTCGAAGCGCACCTCGTCGACGAGAACGACCGGATCCTCCCGCTCGTCGCCGCAGATCCGGACGTCTCACTGGCCGGCATTCTGGACGGTATGCACGAACTGCTGGGCGCGAATGCGGAACCGGAGGGCGACAGTCACGCGTGCGCCTGACTCGAATTTCGGCGGCTACATCCGCGTGAGGATCGCGACGAGGTCCTGGATCTCGTCGGCCGTCGGTGTGGTGAGGTTGTCGTGACCGTAGACGAAGCCGATACCCGCATACACCAGGGTGCCTGCGCGGATCCGCGCTTCGCGGTCGTCGAAACCCAGTTCACGAAAGGCGTTCTCGACTACCGACATGATGCGCTGGTCGAGGGCTCGCACGGATTTCGCCACCTGCGGGTCGGTGCGAGCCCAGTCGCGTATCGCCACCTCGGTGGCCCAGGCGCGGTCCTCGACGAGCGTCGCACCCATGTGCGCGAGACGGTCGCGGACGGGCATCTCTTCGATACTCGTCAGTCCGCGCAGCGTGTCGTTGTCGTGCGAGCAGTAGCGGGTGGCGATGGCATGCATCAACTCGTCGATGTCGGTGAAATGCCAGTAGAAGCTGCCCTTGGTGACACCGAGGTCGGTGCACAACCGTGCGATCTTCACCGCGTTGCGGCCCTCGGCGACAAGCAGTTGCAGACCCGCGTCGGTCCAGTCGTCGAGCGAGAGCCGCGGCCGGCGGGTGGAGGCGGGATTCTTCTTCTCCGATTGCCGAGTCACGACCACTTCTCCTTGTTCTGCGCTGGTGCGAGATTACACGTCGGGTAATGAGATGGGCGCATTGACCAAACCGTACCGTATGGTACTGTGAGGGCCGTCACGATCCGTCGTGTTCTTGTCAATCTGGGTGGGATCGACACGAAAGCGCATGATGCAACGAATCAGTCGCAGAACACTTCTGGCCGGAATGACTCTGGGGGCAGGCGGGGGAGCATCACTGGTGTTCGGCGGCGGACGGGCCGTTGCCGAGGGGCCTGGCATTTCGAATCCGCTGCTGTTTCATTCGCCGCGACTCGAACCGTTCGTCGATGAACTGCCCGTACTCCCGCGTATCGACAGTGCGACGGTGTCGATCGATGCCACGACCACATCGCACAGCTTCCACCGCGACCTCGCCCCGGGCCCCGCCCTCGCCTACGGCGACCGCAGCTATCTCGGACCCGTCGTCGTCGCCAGGCGCGGGCGCGAAACCACGATCGACTACCGCAACCGCATCACATCGCACCCCTTCGCCGCCGACTTCGACACCTCACTGCACGGGCTCTCCGAACACGACCGCACCGCGGTGCCCACATCGATGCACCTGCACGGCGGCGTCACGCCGCCCGAGTTCGACGGACACCCGAAGCAGATCTCGCGCCCCGGCCAGGGCTACACCTACCGGTTCCCGAACCGGCAGGAGGCCACCACGATGTGGTACCACGACCACGCGATGGCCGTCACCCGGCTCAACGTCTATGCCGGTCTGGCGGGGCTGTATCTGCTGCGCGACGAATACGACACCGGCGAGCCCGGCAACCCGCTGGGCTTGCCCACGGGCGCACACGAACTCGACCTCGTCCTGCAGGAAAAGATCGTGAACAGAGACGGCACACAGAGCATCCGCTCGACACCCGTCGTTCCCCAGGGACGATGGGAAGGCGGAGCCGTCGGCGACGTGGGCGTCGTCAACGGCAAGATCTGGCCCGAAGCCCGCGTCGACCGCGGCCTGTACCGCATGAGACTGCTCAACGCGGCCTCGTTCAGCGTCTGGGATCTGCACTTCTCCGGCGGTATGCAGTTCTGGGTGATCGGGATGGAAGGCGGCCTGATGGATGCCCCCGTTCACACTGGCCGCGTGCGGCTTTCGCCGGGTGAACGTGTCGATATCCTCGTCGATTTCGGTGCCCTCGAACCCGATTCGACGGTCGAACTGCGCAACACCGAACCTGCCGCGCCGCAGGCCGCGCAGATCGGTGCGGTCCTGATGCCGGTGTTCATGCGCTTCCGCGTCGGGACGCAGCGAGGTTTCGCCGGCCCCGTCCCGGAGACACTGCGCGGCGGGCGTGGGCAACCCCCGGTGGTGGGTCCGATCCCGGTGCCCCAGACGATACGCAACGTGTCGCTGAGCCAGCCGTCGGATGTTCGACTGCCTCCGTCGATCATGTCGCTCAACAACCTCACCTTCGACAGCGACGACATCGAGACACCCCGGCAGGGCGCGATCGAGCAGTGGAACATCGTCAACGCCACCCCTGACCCGCACCCGATCCACCTGCACCTCGTGACCTTCCGCGTTCTCGGGCGCCAAGCGATCAACACCCTCGCGATGTGCGCGCGGCATCCGCAGGGGCCGCTCGGTATCAAGTGGACTCCCGACGCCGACCCGTTCGTCGTCGAACCGCTTCGCGGCCCCGAACCGTGGGAGACGGGTTTCAAGGACACGGTGATCTGCAATCCGAACTCGGTCACGCGCATCGTGGTGCGCTTCCCGACAGCCGAAGAACTCGGCTTCGACCCCGACGCGACCTTTTCTCCTGCGGTGCACACGTTCGACGACCACGCGCATGTGATGCCGCACCACGGTGACGGTGAACTGCATGGCGGTGAACTACAGGGCGGTGAACTACAGGGATACGTGTGGCACTGCCACATCCTCGACCACGAAGACCACGACATGATGCTCGAATATCGGACGGTGCCATGACTTATGAAGTAGTAGACCACTTCCAGCGCATTCCCTACGAACCCGCGTCCGACGGCCGCGTCGAGATGCACTCAGGGCTGAGCAGGCACTATCCGACCCTTCACGGAAACCTGGTTGCCGCACCGGGATATTCACGCAAGGTGGGCGTGATCATGTGTCACCCGGCATCGAATTTCCTGAGCCACTTCCTGCTCCGCGCGATCGCGAATGCAGGCATTCCCGCGATGGGGCTCAACACCCGATACGCATCGAACGAACCGGCTCTGATCATGGAACGCGCGGCATTCGATCTCGGCACCGGCGTGCGCTGGATGGCCGAGGAACTGGGCTTCGAGAAGGTTGTGCTGCTCGGCTTCAGCGGCGGCGGCTCGCTGGCGTCGTTCTATCAGTCGCAGGCCGAGAACCCCACTGTCACCGAGACACCGGCCGGCGACCCGGCGTCCTTCCCCGACGCGAAGCTGCGTCCCGCCGATGCGGTGCTGCTCGTCGGCGCACACCCCGGACGCGCACGAGTACTGCGGCACTGGATCGACGGCGCGGTCCTGGACGAGGCAGACCCGTACCGCGTCGACCCGGAACTCGATCTCTACGCACCGGGCAGGGCCGCACCGCTCGACCGTGACTGGGTTGCCGGCTACCGCGACGCGCAGCTTGCCCGCATGCGCCGCATCGATGCGTGGGCGCTCGACCAGCTCGACGAGATGGACCGGACCGGTGCATCCGACCGAGGATTCGTCGTGCACCGCACTGTGGCCGACCCGCGCTTCGTCGACATCACCCTCGATCCCAGCGACCGCGAGCTCGGGAGCATGTACGGCGACCCGGCCGCCGCGAACACCGCAGCGGGCGGCCTCGCTCGATTCGTGACGGTGCGCAGCTGGCTCAGTACATGGAGCTCCGACCGCACCAACGCCGACGCCCTCGAAGACCTGGTGCACGTCGACGCACCGGCAATGGTGATGAGCCTGCTCGGCGACCAGGCTGCGTTCGCGGAGGATTCGCGCCTGATGCACCAGGCGCTGGGCGGAGACACCGAACTGATCGAGATGCGCGGACTCAATCACTACCTGGTGGACCAGCCGGGTGGCCTCGACGACGTCGTCGGCCGCATCACCGGCTGGGTCCGCCGCACCGTTCTCGAGGAGGCAACGCCATGACCGGGACACTCGACGCGAGGATGATCCCACCGGCACAGGACCGCTGCCCGAGTCGGTTTCCCTATTGGCAGGCCGTCGAGCGTCCGGGCGTGGCGCGGGTCCGGAACCTCATCCGCAAGGTCACGGGTTTCGACATCCTGCACGACGACGAGACGGCCCGTGCTCTGTGCAACGATCTCTTCAGCGGCGACCCCACCGCGGAACGGTTCGTCGGGGAGGTCTATCACGGCGATCTCGGCCCGAAGAAGACGCGGGAGTTGCTCGATGCGGCGCTGACCGACGGTATCGATACCGTGCCGGATGCGCCGGAGGCGATGAAGGCGCTGTTCGAGGAGTTCGAGACCGTCCCCGGCTGGGTGCAACCCGAACTCGTCGAAGAAGGCGCGAAGATCTGGCGACGCTGGGGCACAATGCTGTTCAGCTTCGCGGGGGCCGAAACTCTCGAAATCTACACGGAATCCGCTGTCGCGACCCCGTTGTCGCTCGCCGGCGGCTACGCGGGCGACAACGCTCTGCGCCGCTACCTCGAGACCTGTCGATTCTGGTGCGACGTTTCCGAGCCGGGCGCATTGCTCACCCCCGGATCGGTCGGGCGCGCAACGGCACTCAAGGTACGTGTGATGCACGTGTCGGTGCGCGACCGCGTCGCGAAGCATCCCGAATGGGACGAGGAGAAGTGGGGGCTACCGATCAGCCAGACCTACATGCTGCTCACCCTCATCGCCGGCAGCCTGACTCCGGGCCTCGCCCTGTGGACCCTGGGCTATCAGACGACTCCGCGAGAGATACGCGCGCTCATCCACTTCCAGAAGTACATGGGGTACCTGCTCGGCGTGCGCATCGACTGGTATCCGGAGACGATCGGCGACAGTATCCGCACGCTGCTCACCACCGTCGTGTCCCGTTCCTACGATTCGGGCGATCACGGTAAGGAGCTGATCGAGTCGTACCCGAAGGCGTTCGCGCCCCGCGACGGTCAGCGGGGACGCAAAAGACTCCGGGCGGCATACAACTTCCGGATCAACTCGGTCTACTCGGCGATGTTCATGGGTCCAGGTACGCGTCGCAAATATTCGATGCCGACGGTCCTTCCGTGGCTCGTCATCCCGATCGTGAGGTTCCCGCTCATCACCGCAATGGAGTTCGCACGTCGTGTCCCCGGGATCGCCGGTGTACACGAGAAGATCATGGTTGCGCATCGCGAGAACTGGTACCGCGCCCAGATGGACGGGCGAGAAGCACAATTCGACGCCAGTGGCGCACTACGGCGCTGACTACCCACATACGGCGCTGAATCCACACACACCGGAGGAACAATGGCGGCACTGCAGATCGTCGAGGCCTGGAACGGTCCCGGAAGGCGCGACGGAGAGATCACCCAGGTTGTCCCCAGCGACAACGGTGCTCACCCGTCGACCGACAAGCACGCATTCGAACACTGGTACTTCGACGCGCATCTCGACGACGGCCGCATCGTCGTCGCGATGCTGCAGACCCGGGAGCTGGTGCATCGCAAGCCCGGCGTCGAGATCCACGTCTACAGCGCCGGTGGTGAGCGCCGGACGGTCGTGAAACAGTATTCCGACTCGGATCTCACCGTGTCGGCGGATCGGTGCGACGTCGAGGTCGGTCGCAGCTTCGCGAAGCTGACAGGCGAAGAAGACGGGCTGCCCGTCTATCGCGTGTCGGTGACCGAGGAGGATCTCGCCTTCGACCTCACCTTCACGGTCGAGGTGCCGCCGTGGATGCCGGGCCGCGGACAGACCAGCTACAACGACCGCGAGTTCTTCGCGTGGGTCGTCGGCGCACCCCGCGCACGTGTCGCGGGGACGGTGACGGTCGACGGCGTCACCACCGAGGTGACGGGCCGCGGCTACCACGACCACAACTGGGGCGTGGGCGACATGAAGCGGATCATCTCCAAGTGGTACTGGGGCCGCCTCTACACCGAGGACTTCTCCCTGGTCTACGCGATGGTGCAGACCCAGAAGAAATACGGGGCGCACTGGTCGCAGCCGGTGATGATCGCGCACGGGCGAGAAGTGGTCCTCAGCAACGGTGAGGTCGAGATGACGGAGGGTCCTGCCGTCTACGACCCGGTCGCCGACCGCACCTATCCGTCATGGTTGCGGATCACGGTCGCCGATTCACTCGAGCTGACGCTGACGGTTCGTGAGATCGTCCACGCCCACAATCTCCTCGAGGACATTCCCGTCGCGTCGAGCAAGCTCGTCAAGCCGCTCGTGCACTGGCTCGTGGGTCGTCCGGGCTACTTCCGGTTCCGTTCCGATTTCACCATGACCGTCACCATCGACGGCGAACAATACGATCGTTCTGGTTCGACGTTGCACGAGATGGTAGCCCTGGCATGACGGTTGACCTCGAGTACCTGCACGGGTTCGGCAACGAACACCACAGCGAAGCGGTCGAGGGAGCGCTGCCGTGGGGGCAGAATTCGCCGCAGCGAGCCCCGTACGGGCTGTACGCCGAGCAGCATTCTGCAACCGCGTTCACCGAGCCGCGTGAGATCAACACGAGGAGTTGGACCTACCGGATCATGCCGTCGGCCGCGCACAGGCCGTTCGAGCGGATCGATGACCGCGGCTGGGTGTCTGCGCCGTCGGCCGCGACGGTACTGACTCCGAACAGGCTGCGGTGGGATCCGCAACCTGCGCCGCCCGCCGGGGTCGATTTCGTCGACGGCATCACGACCTACGCCGTGAACGGCAACGTGCACGACCGGACGGGCATTGCAATACACATGTATGCGGCGTCGGTATCCATGACCGACCGGTACTTCGTCGACGCCGACGGAGAGCTGCTGCTCGTCCCGCAAGAGGGCGGGCTGCTGCTGTGCACCGAATTCGGGAGGCTCGCGATCTCGCAGGGGGAGATCGCCGTCGTCGGACGGGGTGTGCGGTTCCGGGTGGAACTGCTCGACGGCACGGCCACCGGGTACGTCTGTGAAAACTACGGAGCCGCCTATCGACTGCCCGAACTCGGTCCGATCGGCGCCAACGGGCTCGCTCATGCGCGCGACTTCCTCTACCCCACAGCGTGGTACGAGGATCGTCTCGGGCCGGTCGAGCTGGTACAGAAATTCGGGGGTCACCTGTGGGCCACCGAACTCGACCATTCGCCGCTCGACGTCGTCGCGTGGCATGGAACGCACGGCGCCTACAAATACGATCTGTCGCGCTTCAACGTGATGACGACGGGAGGGTGGGACCACCCCGACCCGTCGATCTTCACCGTCCTGACCTCGCCGACGCCGGTCGCCGGACAGGCCAACGTCGACTTCTGTGTTTTTCCCGACCGATGGGTCGTCGGCGAACACACCTTCCGGCCACCGCATTTCCACCGCAACGTGATGACCGAGTTCATGGGGCTGATCCGCGGTCGACACGATTCGAAGGCCGAAGGCTTCGTGCCCGGCGGAGCCTCGCTGCACAACCAGTGGGGCGCACACGGACCCGACCGCGAGACCTTCGATCTCGCGTCCGCTGCAGAGCTGGCGCCGGTGAAACTCGAGAACACGACGTCGTTCATGTTCGAAACCCGCCTCGCCCTCGCCGTCACCGAGAGGGCACTGTCTGCATCCCATCGTCAACCCGACTACGACTCGTCGTGGGCCGGACTGGAACGTCGCTTCACCCCACCCTCGAAATAGGAGCCCTTCATGACCGACACTGCAGCTCCCGTCACTCCGGCTCCGGTGGTTCTGCCGGAACCGCTGCTGCGCATCGGCGGCCGGGCGGTCCCCGCCCGGTCCGGCGCGCAGTTCTCGTCGATCAACCCGGCGAACGAAGAAGTGGTGGCCGAAATCGCACGCGGCGGCGCCGACGACATCGATGCCGCCGTCGACGCCGCCCGCGACACGTTCGACTCGGGTGCGTGGTCGCGGATGGCGGGCGCCGAGCGGGGCAGGATCCTCTCCCGCGCCGCCGATCTCATCGAACAGCATGCGCCGGAGCTGTCGGCGCTCGAAACCGCGGAGATGGGCAAGCTGTATGCCGACACCGTCGCGGGCGACATTCCTGCCGCCGCTGCATCGTTCCGGCACTACGCGGGCTGGGCCGACAAGATCGCCGGTGAGGCGATGATCCTGCCGGACGTCGGGCCACAACACCGCTTCGGCTTCACCCTCCGTCAGCCGCTCGGTGTGGTCGGTGCGATCACGCCGTGGAACAACCCGACCGTGGTCGCGGCGTGGAAGATCGCCCCGGCGCTGGCGGCGGGCTGCTCCGTCGTCGTCAAGCCCGCGGAGGACGCCTCCCTCGCCGTGCTGAAGCTCGCCGATCTGCTCGCGGAGGCGGGCGTGCCCGACGGCGCGTTCAACGTCGTGCCGGGTGTGGGGCCTGAGGCGGGGGCCGCGCTTGCCTCACACCAGGGCATCGACAAGATCACCTTCACCGGCAGCCCCGCCGTGGGCAAGACCATCACGTCGCTGGCGGGGGAGAAGTTCCGCAAGGTGACCCTGGAGTTGGGCGGCAAGGCCCCGCAGCTGATCTTCCCCGACGCCGATCTCGAGGCATCACTGCCGTGGATCGCGATGGGCAACTTCTACCACCAGGGCCAGGTGTGCGCCGCGGGCACCCGCGTGATCGTGCACGAATCCATCGCCGACCAGGTCATAGAGGGACTCGTCGAGTTCGCGCGTAGCGCAGTGATCGGCGACCCGTTCGACGCCGGTACCACCCAGGGCACCATCGTCAACCGCAAGCAGCTCGACCGTATCCTCGGATACATCGAGAAGGGCCGCAGCGAGGGGGCGGAGCTGCTCACCGGCGGCACCCGCGTGGGGGAGAAGGGCTTCTTCGTGCAGCCCACCGTGTTCCGCGGCACCAACGATCTGACGATCGCGCGCGAGGAGATCTTCGGGCCGGTCGCCACGGTCATCACGTTCAAGACCACCGAGGAAGCGGTGCGGCTCGCGAATGCGACCCAGTACGGTCTCAACGCCTTCATCTTCAGCCAGAATCTCTCCACCGTGCACAGTGTGATTCCGCAGCTGCGGGTCGGAACGGTGTGGGTCAATGGCTGGGGTGTGCCCGATCCGGCACTACCCTGGGGTGGTCGGGACGCCAGCGGCATCGGGCGTGAGCTCGGACGCAGCGGTCTCGAGGCGTTCACCGAGGAGAAGACGGTTCACCTCGGTTACTGATCCCGGACAGAAATGGAACACCGAGTGACTGACGCGGATACGCAGAACGAGTCGGCGGAGAAGGCCGGCTCCACAGGTGCACTCGGGGAGATCAGAGTGCTCGAACTGGGCACCCTGATCGCCGGGCCGTTCGCCGGGCGGCTGCTCGGCGACATGGGCGCCGACGTCATCAAGATCGAGGACCCGACGCGTCCCGACCCGCTGCGCACCTGGGGGCAGGGCGAGCGGGACGGTCACCGGTTCTTCTGGACCGTGCACGCACGCAACAAGCGGTGCATCACCCTCGATCTCCGTTCGCCGGACGGGCAGGACCTCTTCCGCCGGCTGGTCGCCGAATCCGACGTCGTCGTCGAGAACTTCCGTCCCGGCACCCTCGAGAAGTGGGGACTCGGCTACGACGTGCTCTCCGAGGTCAACCCGGGCATCGTGCTCGCACGGGTCTCCGGATACGGGCAGACCGGGCCCAAGGCCTCGCACGCCGGATACGCATCGGTCGCGGAGGCGGAAAGCGGTCTGCGGCATCTGAACGGCTACCCGGGGCAGGCTCCGCCGCGCCTCGCACTGTCCCTCGGCGACACGCTCGGCGGCATGTTCGCGGTCCAGGGCGTGCTTGCGGCCCTGTTGAGCCGCGAACGCACGGGTCGCGGGCAGATCGTCGACGTCGCGTTGACCGAGGCGTGCCTCGCGGTCCAGGAGTCGGTCATCCCCGACTACGACGCTGCCGGGGTGGTGCGCGGCCCGTCCGGCACCCGCCTCGAAGGTATTGCGCCGTCGAACCTGTATCGGACCTCCGACGACATGTGGATCATCATCGCCGCCAACCAGGACACCGTTTTCCGGCGTCTCTGCGCAGCGATGGATCGTCCCGAACTGCCCGTCGACGCGAAGTTTGCCGACCATCTGGCACGCGGCGCCAATCAGGACGAGCTGGACGATCTCATCGGAGCGTGGGCAGCGAAGTGGCCGCTCGCCGAGCTGCTCGAACATCTCTCGGAGTCCGGTGTCGTTGCCGGGCCGGTCAATACGGTGGCCGAAGTGGTCGCCGACGAGCAGTTCCAGGCGCGCGACATGCTGGTACCTCATCGCGACGAACGCACCGGCGCCGACGTTCTCGGGCCCGGTGTGGTGCCGCGCCTGACGGACACTCCGGGATCGGTGCGTCGCGCCGGCCCGCCGATCGCCGGTTACGACAACGCCGCCGTGTACGGCGAGCTGTTGGGCGTGACCGAGGACGAGCGGGCCGATCTGCGCGAACGCGGTGTCATCTAGCGGCGGTGTCGTCCGAAGAGATTCGGCTCCTCGTTCAGCCTGGGAGGCCGATCGTCTTGATTTCGAGGTACTCCTCGAAACCCTGCGTGCCGTTGCGCCTGCCGAGACCGCTCTGTTTGGTGCCACCGAACGGGCTCGTGATTCCGAAGAAGGAGTTTCCGTTGACGGTGACACTGCCGGTACGCATGCGCTGTGCGACGGCCAGCGCCCGATCGTTGTCGGCGCTGCTCACCTCACCGGACAGTCCGTAGATCGAGTTGTTGGCGATCGCAACGGCCTCGTCGTCGGTGTCGTAGGCGGTCACGGTGAGCACCGGGCCGAAGATCTCCTCCTGCGCGATGCGGGAGTCGGGATCGACGTTTCCCAGCAGCGTCGGCTGGGTGTAGTAGCCCGTGGGCAGGTTCTCCGGAATGCCACCGCCGGTGATGAGGGTCGCGCCGGATTCGACACCGTCGGTGATCAGGCCGAGCACCTTCTGACGCTGGGTTTCGCTGATCTGCGGGCCCTGCATGTTGCCGGCGACCCACGGGTCGCCCACGGGGAACGATTCCATCGTGGCCTTCAGCACCGCGATGCCTTCGTCGTAGCGGCTGCGCGGTAACAGGATCCGGCTGGGCAGGATGCAGCTCTGCCCCGACATCACGCACGCCATCACGGCGGCCATGGGAAGGGACGCGCTGAGGTCGGCGTCGTCGAGCACGATGTGGGCCGATTTTCCGCCGAGTTCGAGCATCGTCTTCTTGACCGTGGGTGCGGCGGCGGCCAGGATCGCTCGTCCGGTCGCTGTCGACCCGGTGAACGTGATCATGTCGACCCGCGGATCTGCCGACAACGCCGCGCCCACCTCGTTGGCGTTCGACAGCACGACGTTGAAGACGCCTGGCGGAATATCGGTCTCCTCGGCCACGATCCGTCCCAGTTCACTCCCGGACCACGGGGTGAGCTGCGCCGGTTTGAGTACGACGGTGTTGCCTGCCATCAGAGCCGGCATCGTCTCGGCGACATTGAGATAGAACGGCACGTTCCACGGGGTGATTGCGCCGACGACCCCGACGGGGTCGAAGTGCAGGAGCCGTCGCGCCGGACCCATCACGGTGGAGTGCCTTCCCGTGTCCTGCAGATAGTCGAAGCTCCGGCCGTATTCGGCCCAGTGCTTCACTTCCTCGATCGGCTCTTCGATCTGGCTTCTGGTGACCCCGATGGGGCAACCGACTTCCGTCACAACTATCCGCCGCAGGCGCTCCATGTTCCTCGTGAGTGCCTCGTGAAGCTGGCCCAGGCAGTGGTAACGGAATTCGACGTCGCGTGACCATTCGGTCGTGTCGAATGCACGGCGGGCGGCGCCGATAGCGCGTTCCATGTCGGATACGGTGCCGTCGGTGGCGCTGCCCACGACTTCTCCATTGCCGGGATGGATCACGTCGAATAGTGCGCCGCTTCCGGTGTGTTGTAGTTCGCCGTCGATCAGCATGCGATCGTCGCCGGCCAATATTCCGGTGTCGTCCTGTACTGACGTCATTTCGCTCCGTTCGGTTGTACGCGTTCGGGGGCTTGCCAATGTCGCGACATCAAGACGGGGAATCGGTCGCGAGACTATACGGACGTCATCGATGGCGAGGTGATTCAGCGAAATCGTCGAGACACGGTCACGACCGCAATCAGGGCACACGTGTGCCCTGGTGACGGTGCCTGCTTTGTGTTCTGTTGTGGAACTACGCGACCAGATCCGGCCTGCTTCCCGGTATCGGCCTACGGAACAGATCGACACTCGCCGGCGGAATGAATTGTGGCCGACGTTCGTCAGTCATTTCGACTTCCCAGTCGGTGTGGTGCATCAACCTGTGGTGATGACCGCAGAGCAGCACCAGGTTGTCGAGGTCGGTGTCGCCGCCGTCGACCCAATGGGTCAGGTGATGGGCATCGGCCCAGGCCGGCGGTGTCGAACAGTGCGGGAAGGCGCATCCGCCATCTCTGACGGCCAGGGCTCGACGTTGTGCCGTCGTCGCAGTCCGGTGCGTCCGCCCGTGTGCCAGCGGTACGCCGTGTTCGTCGAGCAGGATCCGGGTGACCTGGCAATCGCACGCGAGCATCCGAGCAGCGTCGATCGACAACGGACCCGCCCACGGTTCGGTCGCGTACCCGTGTTCGGGTGAGTGAGCGAACAGTTCCTTCACGGCGGTGTTGTTCGTCAGATCTTTGATCGATGCCGTGACCGTCACGTGTGGCTTCACCCCGCCCTCGACGGGGACGAGGCCGGCGGTTTCGACGCACTGCAGGAGTTGATCGAAGGCATCGGCGTTGCGCTTCGACGCGGGGCGGTCGTCTTTGATGCCTCCGGCCTCGGGTCTTGGTGCGGCCAGCGGCGAGAGGAGGTGGCGGAGGCGGGCGCCGGTGACGGCGTCGAACTCGCCTTTGATGACGACGCGTCCGTGCAGGGTGGTGGAGACGAACAGTTCATTGCGCGAGGAGTCTTCACCAGGTGGTGGTCCCTCTCCGGTGCCGAAGAGATGCTCGAGTCTGCGGATCAACGCCCGCACGGTGGCTTTGGTGGCGACCGTGTCGGAGGCGTGCTCGATGAGGATGTCGCGGGCTTTCTCGAAGTCGCAGGGGTTCATGGTGCGGGGGTAGTGCTGGCAGAAGTACGCGATCTGCCGGGCTTTCTCCGCATCGAGCAGGCCGGAGGAATAGGCGTCGCGAACTTCAGGTTCGAGTCTCAGCAACTTTGCCAGTGATTCGATGCGGTGGCATTCGCCGATCTCGAGATTCGTTGCTGCGCACAACCAGTGCGCGGGGCTGCGGTAGCCGTGTTCTTTGACGGTGTCGCGTTCGTACATCGCGATCATCAGATCCACGCGGTGCACCTGCGACGTATGGATTTCGGCGCTGACGGCGAGCGTCTCGGCCATCAGCTGCTTGTCATCGAATTTCCAGGTATCCCCACCCATGATCGAATTGTATAGAACAAATATTCGACTGGCAAGTATCCTGCGAACATTTGTTCTATGCCAGTCATTTCGGTGTTGCGGGGCATGTTCATTCGGGCGCGGTGCACCTAAGGTGGAACTTGTTTCAGTTGCCCACCGTCTCTTCTCGAGGAGTGCCGAATGCACACACCCCTATGCGACCAACTCGGCATCGAGTTCCCGATCTTCGCATTCACCCACTGCCGCGACGTCGTCGTCGCCGTGGCCAAGGCCGGTGGCTTCGGCGTCCTCGGTGCCGTCGGCTTCACACCCGAAGAGCTCGAAATCGAGCTGAACTGGATCGATGACCACATCGGCGACCGTCCTTACGGCGTCGACATCGTGATTCCGGGCAAGTACGAGGGCATGGATTCCAACCTGTCCGCCGACGAGCTGACGAAGATGCTGCAGTCGATGGTGCCGCAGGAAACCCTGGAGTTCGCCCGTGGAATTCTCACCGACCACGGCGTTCCTGTGCCCAAGGACGACGACGATAACGCGTTGCAACTTCTCGGCTGGACCGAGGCCACCGCCACGCCTCAGGTCGAGGTCGCGCTGCAGCATCCGAAGGTCACTCTCATCGCCAATGCGCTCGGTACTCCGCCTGCCGACATGATCGCGCACATCCACGACTCGGGTCGCAAGGTTGCGGCGCTGTGCGGTTCCCCGTACCAGGCCCGTAAGCACGCGGATGCCGGAGTCGACATCATCATCGCCCAGGGTGGCGAGGGCGGCGGACACTGCGGCGAGGTCGGCTCGATCGTCCTGTGGCCGCAGGTCGTCAAGGAGGTCGCGCCTGTTCCTGTGCTGGCAGCCGGCGGCATCGGCAGCGGCGAGCAGATCGCCGCTGCGCTGGCGTTGGGCACGCAGGGCGTCTGGTCGGGTTCTCAATGGCTCATGGTCGAGGAGGCCGAGAACACGGCGGTCCAGCAGGATGCCTACATCAACGCAGGCAGCCGCGACACCGTGCGCAGCCGTTCGTTCACCGGCAAGCCCTGCCGCATGCTGCGCAACGACTGGACCGAGGCGTGGGAGAAGGACGAGAACCCGAAGCCGCTCGGCATGCCTTTGCAGTACATGGTTTCCGGCATGGCTGTTGCCGCCACCCACAAGTACCCGGACGAGTCCGTCGATGTCGCGTTCAACCCGGTGGGCCAGGTCGTCGGCCAGTTCACCAAGGTGGAGAAGACCTCCGCGGTCATCGAACGGTGGGTCCAGGAGTACCTCGACGCGACAGGCACCCTCGAGCGACTGAACAACGCCGCGAACGCATAGAACTCCGCCCGTGCGTGGTTCTGGTAGCGGGGACTACCGGAACCACGCACGGGCGGTCACGCCGGTGGCGTCATGAGTTCCCCGAGGTTCGTCGCCGAACCTCCGCCATCGCGGCACAACTGCACCGTCGCGGCCCGTCGGCCCGGGTACTCGATGCACGGCATGTTCCTTGCCCCTCGCACCGCAATCGGCGAATCGGCGGGCAGTTTGCAGTACAGATCCGTCGGCGTCTCCGGCACATCGAGCTCGGTAGGGGAGCGCCGCTGCTCGGGCGGAAGGAAACCCTCGATGCACGGCGGAGGATCGTTGTACGAGTTGACGAAATAGGTGTTCTGCGAAGGATTGTCGACGTTCGGCAACCCCGCGGATTGCGTCGACGCCATGATCGACGGGAACAACACCAGCATCTGCTCGAGCGAGGGACGGTACACGGCCGCAACCTGTTCGACGGTGATCAGGTTCGCGAGCAGCAGCGGCATCGTCGGCTCCATCTCCTCGAACATCGCCTGCACCTGCGCAGCGGCGGGTGCAGCGACATCGAGCAGCGCACGAATGTCCGCATCGGATTCGCGCAGTTGTGCGGTAGTTCCCGCGAGGGCGCCGGCCCATTGCGTGATCGACTCCGACGCCGTGATATTCGTTTCGAGCAGGGGGCCCGCCTGATCGAGCAGCGCCGCGATGGTGTCGGCGCTGTCGGCACCGTCGGCGCTCACGGCCGCGGCAGCGTCGATCAGCGTCCGTAGAGCCTCATCGGATTCACCTACTGCCGTGTAGGTTTCGTCGAGTAGCGTCGCAAGGCGGTCGTTCCCGACGGACTGCAGGGTCTCGTCGAGTTGGTCCAGCGCCCCGGCGATGGGCTCGGGAAGCGACACCTGCGCTGCGGCGACGACGGCACCGTCGCGCAGATACGGTCCCTCCTCGCTCCCGGGCAGGAACTCGAGGTACTGCTCACCCACCGCCGACATACTGCGGACCTGCGCCGGTGCATCCATAGGCACAGCGACCCCGGAATCCAGCGAGAGCACTGCTTCGGCCCCCGAGGTGTTCATCGCGACATCGGTCACCCGTCCTATCTCGAAGCCCCGATAGGTGACATTCGCCGACGGATACAGTCCTGCGGCATCGACGAGTTCGACGCGGACCTCGTACCTGCCGACCCCGAGCAGCTGCGGCAGGTTCACGACCCACAGCGCCACTGCCAGCACCGCAGCGATACCGATCGTGAAGAACACGATCAGCCGGGCACGCAGAGCTACGGTGGGACTCATCGGGTTGCCTCCTCGATGGGCGGAACCAGCAGCGACACGAGGTCGGGGATCGGAGGACCCGACCCGGTGAGAGCGCCTTCGAACGGCGTCCCGAGCAGCAGTGCGTTCTCCAGCGTCGGGAGCGTGAGGTCGAGGATGACCGTGCCGTTCGCATAGTCACCGCGGACCGCATTCTTGTAGGTGTCGATGGGGAACGGGAACGTCAGCAGGTAGCGCAGCGACTCGGTCAGCGAATCGCCCGTGCCCGCGAGCGCCGCGAGGACCGGCTCGAGGTCTCGGAGATTCGCGACGGCGTTGTCGCCGCCGGCTTCGACGACCTCCGTGGCGACACGGCCGAACTGCCCCAGAGAATCGACGGCCCTCGTCAGATCTTCACGCTGCTCGTTCAATACCTCGAGAGTGGGGGCGAGCTGATCGGTAGCGGCCGCGAGGCGCTGGTTGTGCTCGGCGACCTCCGCGGCGAGCGCGTCGACGGATTCGATCGCCCCGATGATCTGCTCTTTCTGACCGTCGAGTCCGACGAGCACGGTGTCGAGACGGGTGATCAGTGCCCGCGCCGACTCCTGACGTCCGTCGAGAGCGGTGTTCAGTTCGCGGCTGATCTCCTGCGCTTGTGCGAGCCCGCCGCCGCTGAGTACCAGCGACAGCGACGACAGCGTCTGCTCGGTCGTGGGGAACAATCCCGCCCGGTCGAGCGGAATGACGTCGCCGTCCTCCAACCGGCCCTGCGGCGCTTCGGCTGTCGGTGCGTCCAGCTCGACGTGCGCGGAACCGAGCAGGCTGGTCTGCCCGATCTTCGCGGTCGCGTTGGCGGGAAGCTCGCTACCTTCGTCGAGCATCACCGTCACCACCGCGTGCCCGTCGGCGAGCTGCAGATCGGCGACGCGCCCGATCGTGACGTCGCCGGTCCGTACACGCGAATTCCGTTCGAGTGTGGTGACATCGGGCATCTCGATGATGACCTCGTATGCGCCGTCGCCCCGGCCATGGGTGCCGGGCAGTTCGAGTGAATTCAGTCCGCGCCACTCGCACCCCGCGACCAGCACGGTGAACATCAGTGCAAGTGCGATCTTCGACAGTCGTGAGGTCACGGTCCCCCCGGGAGCAGGAGTTCGGAAAGGTCGAGTGGAGCGACCACCGGCACCGGTGGAGAAAGCACCTGCTGGGGTTCGAGATCGGCTTCGGTGTACACCAGCTGATCGGGCAGCGCCCCGACCCCGCGAGTGGGATTGATGCGCACGGGCGGGTATTCCATCGTGAGCAACGGAAGGATCGGGCCGAGGTACTGCACGCACAGTTCGGAGCCGGTATGGGCATCGACCTGCTCCGCCGCGGCAAGGGCCGAGCACACGAACTGGGCCGGATTCGCGAAGTTCGACAGCGCCAGCGCGGACACCACGGTGTTGTGAGCGGGCTGGTAGATGCTCTGCAGGTTCGACAACGCGGTCGGCGCGACATGCAGGACCTGCGCGATTCCGTCGCGCTGCGCTGCGAGCGTCTCGGTGAGCGCGGCGGTGCGATCGAGCGTGGTGTCGATGTTCCCACGGTTGTCGCGCACGAAGCGTTCGACGTCGACGAGCACCGTGTCGAGGGTGGCGAGCGCGGCGCCCATGTCGTCGCGGTTGTCGTCGAGAGTCTGCGTCACGGACGCGAGGTGGGTGTGAAGAGAGACGATCTGGCTGCTGCTGAGCGACAGTGCCTCCACGAACACCTGGAGATTCCCGATGGTGCCGAACATGTCTTCACGTCCGTCCGAGATGGTGCGCAGCGCAGCAGACAACTGTTCGAGGGACTCGCGCATCGCCGGACCGTGCCCTTCGACGTTGGCGGCAGCGGTGTCGAGGACCTCTCCGAGAGGGCCCTGCGGGTCGTCGACGGTCGGCCCGAGTTCGGTGGTCAACCGGGTCAGTTGTTCGGTGATCTCATCCCATTCGACGGGCACTGCCGTGCGCTCGAGCGGAACCGCGGCTCCCGGGGAAAGTTCCGGCCCGCCCGTGTACGCGGGAGTGAGCTGCACGAACCGCGCCGAGACCAGCGTCGGGGCGAGGATCGCGGCCTGCGCGTCTGCGGGTAGGGGCCGATCCGAAGTGAAGGTCACCAGAACGTGGTTGCCGCGCGGTTCGATATCGGTGACCCGCCCGACCTCGACGCCCATCACCCTCACGTCGTCGCCGACGTACAGGCCGCGACTCGTATCGAACTCGGCGGCGTATTCGACCGACGAACGCCACGGCGCCACCGTGAACGACAGCACCGCGACGAGTGCCAGCACGACCAGGGGAACGAGCCAGGTGAGAAGGGGGCGTACGCGGGTCATCGGCCACCTCCCACCGGGGCGATACCCGCACCTTCGAGCGCGGCGGTGAGCGCGGGCTCGATGATCTGCGCAGGCAGCAGATTCTGGATATACGAGTTGAAGAACGGGCCCGACGCGACCGCTTCACCGAGTTCGGTCGCGTAGGGGCCGAGCCGCTGGATCGCCAGGGCGATGTCGTCACGGTTGCGGGTCAGGATGTCGAGCACCGAGTTGACCTTCTGCAGCGTAGGAGCCAGCTGCGCTTCGTTGTCGACGATGAGGTTTCCGATCTCGACCGACAATGCCTGCACGTTGGCGAACAGCGTCTCGAGCGAACTGCGGCGGCGGTCGAGTTCGGTGAGAATGCGATCCGCGTCGACGATCAGCGAATCGATTGCGGTACTCCGCTCGGCAAGCACGGTGGTGACTTCTTCGGCGTGCCGAAGCAATTCGCGCAGGGATTCGTCGCGGGAGGCGACCGTGCCGGACAGTCGCACGACTCCGTCGAGGGCTGCGGCGACGTCGTCGGGGGTGTCGCGCAGGGTGTCGGACAGGACGTCCATGGAGGTGCGCAGTTGTTCGGCATCGAGTTCTGCTGCGGTCTCGGTGAGATCGCCGAGGGCATCGGTGAGCTGATACGGAGCGGTGGTGTGGTCGACGTCGATGGTGGTGTCGGGGTCGAGGGTTCCCGGCCCGGCGGGGCGCACACGCAGGTGCCGTGCGCCGAGTGCTGTGGCCGTGGCGATCTCGACGGTGGTGTCGGTGCCGAGGACGACGTCGTCGGTGACGGTGAAGGTGACGGCCACGGCATCGTGGTCGATCTCGATGTCGGTGACCCGCCCCGCGTCCTTGCCCGACACCTGCACGGCGTCGCCGGTGTTCAACCCGCCGGCGTCGACGAATCGGGCGCGATAGGTGCTGCCGTCGTCGACGAACGGGAGTGCCCGGATATTCAAGGCGCACAATATGAGCACGATGATCGCGACGGAACCCACGACGCCGACTCGGACCTGATTCATCTCACGGAATTGGGTCATTGTGGAGTGCACCTGCCCGTGGTCTGCCCGAACAGCGGAGAGGTGAGGGTGTTTCCGGACGGATCGCTGACCTTGATGAGCATGCCGCACAGGTAGTAGTTGAAGAACCCGCCGTAGGCGCCGAGGCGGGTGAGCGAGGCATACGCTTCGGGAAGTTCGGTGGTCAGTTGTTCGATGGTGTCGCTGCGCGAGTCGAGTAGCGTTGCCAAGGTTCCTGTTTCGCGGATTGTGCCCGCGAGTGGGGCTCGAGCCTCGGTGAGGAGCGCGGCCACCTCTGCGCCGGCCGCGTCGATATGGGCGACGGAGTCGGCGAGCAGGGTGCTGTCCTGAGCGAGACCGGACGCGAGTTGCTGCGCGCGGTCGAGAGCGGTGTCGATCGTGTCGCGGTGTGCGGCAAGGTTTGCCAGCACCGAGTCGAGGTTCGCGACGACCTGACCGACGAGGGCATCGCGGTCGGCGATACTCGAGGTGAGCGACGCGGCGTGCACGAGAATCGATTCCACGGAGCCACCCTGGCCCTGGAGCACGGTGATGAGATCGGCGGACAACTGGTTGACCTGCTCGGGTTCGAGCGCCCGGAACAGGGGCTTGAAGCTGCCGATCAGCACGTCGAGGTCGAGCGCGGGTTCGGTGCGGTCGGTTCCGATGATCTCGCCGGGTTCCATGGGGGTGGCGTCGCCCGGCCCGTCGGACAGTTCCAGGTACCGGTCGCCGACCAGGTTCAGATAGCGGACGGTGGCCACGGCCGCTCGGGTGGGTGTGTACGAGGACTCGACGTCGAACACGATCTCGATGCGGTTTCCGTCGGTGTACTCGACCGACGACACTTTCCCTACCTCGACACCGGACACACGCACGAACTGGCCTTCCTCGAGTCCGGACACGTCGTCGAATACCGCCCGGAATTCGGTGGTGTCGCCGAATCGGACCTGGCCGAACACGACGAACAGTCCGCCGAGGATCAGCAGCATCACCGTCGCGTAGATGCTCGCCGCGACTGCCGTCCTGGTCATGAGGGCGCTCCGGAGAGCAGTTCGAACAGTGAGTCCGGCACGAACACCGGCGACGTGTTGCCCCGCTCGAAGGGATTCGCACCGGTGCGCGCGACGAGGTAGGGGGCCGGTGTCTGTTCGGGTTCGACGACCGGCAGCAATCCGCAGCGAGGTCCACCGGTGGCCTCGACGACCGGCAGGTGCCGCGGGTACTCGTACGGATCCACACCCAGCAGGAACGTGGAGTTGAGCATCATGGTTGCTCCGTTGCCTCCGGACGCCGGTTCGGCGAGCATGCGGGCGCGGTCGGCGCCCTGGAAGAAGCAGGGCAGCACCGGGGAGTATTCGTCGAGGAGTGATGCGGTGGGACGCAGCAGCTCGAGGACTTCGACGATCTCCTCGGTGTGCGGACCGACCACGCGGAGTCCTGCGTCGCTCATGCCGGTGGCGGCGAGGAGGACTTGGTCGAGGTCGTCGGCGCGGTCGACGATCGTGCCGCCGGTGACGGCGAGGTTGTCGAGCGCATCGACCAGATCGTCGGTGGCGCCGGCGTAGATGTCGGCGGAGGCCTCGGCTGCGGCCAGGGCGCGGTCGATGACGTCGAGCCGAGGTTCGATCTGCGACAGGAGCACGTCGGCATCCTCGATCGCTCCGCCGAGGGCATCGCCACGTCCGCGAAGCGCGGAGGACAGTGCACCGAGGGTGCTGTTGAGCTCGGCGGGATCGACGGCCTGCAGCACACCCGACAACGACTCGAAGACGGTGTTCGTCTCCACCGTGACGTTCGAGGCGAGCAGAACGGTGCCGTCGGACAGTCCCGTCGGTCCCGGTATCGGCGGGTCGGTGAGGGTGACGTACTTGGCGCCGAAGACCGTGGTGGCGCGAATGTCGGCTCCCACCCCGGCAGGGATCCGTGCAGCATCGTCGGGGTCGAGGCTCAGTTCGACGACAGCTCCGGACGGAGTGTGCGCGACAGAGGTGACAGTGCCGACCTGCACCCCGTGCGCTTTGACCATCGATCCGCGTTCGAGCATCAAACCGGCCCTGTCGCTCTCGACGGTGACGGTGATTCCGGGGGCGAACGAGCCGCGGAAGCTGTGGTAGACGAGAAGCAGGACGGCGGCGATCACGACGACCAGTGCGGCCGTGACGACCTTCGGGAGCCATGTGGGGGACTGACCGGCGGGCATCGGATCACCCAGCCAGGTGCAGCTGCCGGCTGCTTCCGTAGAGGGCCAGGGAGATCAGCAGGGTCACGGTGACCACGCCGATCAGCGACATCCGCACGGCGCGCCCTGTTGCGACACCGACGCCGGCCGGGCCGCCGGTGGCGGTGTACCCGTAGTAGCTGTGCACGGTCATCACGACGACGGCCATCGTGATGGCCTGGAGGAACGACCACAGCACGTCGGCGGGACGCAGGAATGTGGCGAAGTAGTGGTCGTAGACGCCAGGTGACTGGCCGAGCACGACGACCGTCGCGATGCGGCTCGACAGGAACGACGCGAGCACCGACAGCGCATACAGGGGGACGACCGCGATGAGGCCTGCAAGGATGCGGGTGCCCACCAGATACGGAATCGAGCGGATGGCCATGACCTCCAGTGCGTCGATCTCCTCACTGATCCGCATCGCACCGAGCTGGGCCGTGGTGCCCGCGCCGATGGTTGCGGCCAATCCCACACCCGCGACCACGGGCGCGACCACTCGGACGTTGACGTACGCGGACAGGAACCCGGTGAGCGCTTCGACGCCGATGTTGCCGAGTGAGGTGAAGCCTTGGACTGCGACGGTGGCGCCTGCGAACAGCGTCAGGAAGCCCATGATCGCGACGCTTCCGCCGATCATCGCGAGGACGCCTGTGCCGAGACCGATCTCGGAGACCACACGCAGGGTCTCGCGCGGGTAGTGGCGTGCGGCACGGCCGGTCGATACGAGAGCGCCGACGAAGAACATGACCTGGCGACCGACGGAGTCGATGCCCCGCGACACGGATCGGGCCGCACGTTTTCCCGCGAGTACCCCGCGGCTCGCCGTGAACGCCACGAGGTTCATCGGCCCATCACCGCGATCCCGACCGTGGTGAGCAGCATGTTGGCGAGGAACAGTGCGACGAACGCGAACACGACGGTCTCGTTGGCGGCCTCGCCGACACTTTTCGGGCCGCCGGTGACCGAGAGTCCCCGATAGCACGCGATGAGTCCGGCAAGGAGACCGAACACGGCGGCCTTGAGTTGGGAGAGCAGGAGTTCTCCGGGCCCTACGAGCAGGGTGACCCCCGCGGCGTAGGCGCCGGGGTCGACGTTCTGCAACATCACGGAGAAGAAGAACCCGCCGGTGAGCCCGATCGCGCACACTGCACCGTTGAGCGTGACGGCGACGGCGGTCGAGGCGAGTGCCCTGGGGAGTACGAGCCGTGCGGCGGGATCTATCCCGAGTACTTCGAGCGCGGCGATTTCGTCGCGGATGGTGCGGGAGCCGAGATCGGCGGCGATCGCGGTCGCGCCCGCGCCGGCGACCACGAGGACCGTGACGAGGGGCCCGATCTGGGTGATCGCCCCGAGGCCCGCGCCGGCCCCGCTGAGGTCTCCCGCGCCGATCTCGAGCAGCAGTGTGTTGAGGGTGAACACCACGAGCACGGTGAACGGAATCGACATCAGCACGGTGGGGACGAGGGAAACCCGAGCGATGAACCAGAATTGGGTGAGGAATTCACGCCACTGGAACGGCGCGCGGAACAACCCGGTGAAGGCGTCGAGCGACAGCGAGTAGAAGCCACCGAGTGCGGATGCAACGTTCCGAGACACGGAGGTTCGAGACACGGAGGTTCGAGACACGGAGGTTCGAGACACTGAGGTTCGGGAATTCGACACCATCGGTGCTCTCGCCTCCCCCACGGATCACGCTCCCGAACTACGGGTTCCGCCAGACCATACCGCAGGGTATGTGGGGCGACAAGGGAATCGGCATGCGTTGCGCCGGATAAGGCGTTCTATGCTCAGGCGGTGGAGACCTTGTCCATGTTGTGCGCGAGTTCGTCTGTCAACAAATGGAATTCGTTCTGGCCACGTTCGCGGACCCACACGGGATCCGAACAATGCCACCGTTCGGCGGACAGTGAGCGCGTGAGGATCTTGAACGTTGCAGTGCGGGGAAGACTACGCGCCACCCGAACGAATGTCGGGAGCTGTTTGGGGCCGAGATCGGCCTGTGCATCGAGGAATTCGGCGAAGGAGATCGGGTCGAAATCGTCGTCCACAGTGGGAACGACCGCGGTCATCACCCGGTCGCCCACATATCGATCGGGCACGCCGTAGACCGTCACCTGCGCGAAGCCCGGATAGCGCAGCAGGACCCGCTCGATAGGCGCCGCGCCGAGATTCTCACCGTCGACGCGCAACCATCCGGAACTGCGGCCGGCGAAATACACGAAGCCGTCGTTGTCCCGATAGGCGAGGTCGCCACTGTGGTATCTGCCGTCGCGGATCCGCTCTGCATCGGCCTCCGGATTCTTGTAGTAGCCGGAGAACGCGCCTGCGCCTTCGTTGTTGACGAGCTCGCCGGTGGCCTCGTCGGCGTTGACGATGCGGCCGTCCGCATCGAATTCCGCGGCCGGACACTCCAGTCCGGTCTCGGGGTGAAGGATCACGACATTGCCGGGAAGTCGGCCCAATGCCCCGGGCGGTGCGCCGGGTGTCGCGGCGATCGACACACCACCTTCGGTCGAGCCGAACCCGTCCACGACGACCGCATCGAAACGTCGGGAGAACTCGGCGACCGCGGGCGCACTGCCCTCGTTGCCGTACATGATCCGCAGGGGATTGTCGGCGTCGTCGGGCCGCGCCGGTGTTGCCACGATGTACGACAGCGGCTTGCCCACGTAATTCGCGTACGTCACCGAGAACTTACGCAGGTCGGGAAGGAATCCCGACGCCGAGAACCGGCGGCGCAACGCGACCGAACTCCCGGCGGCCAAGGCGACGCCCCACCCTGCCATCATCGCGTTCGAATGGAACATCGGCATCGAAAGATAGACGGTGTCGGCCGGACCCAGCCCGAACCTTTCGGCCAGCATATGACCGGGCCCGGAAATCTTCGCGTGGGTACAGCGCACCGCTTTCGGGTCGCCGCTGGTGCCGGACGTGAAGATCAGCATGAATAGGTCGTCCGGATCGGTGGTGTCGACGATCTGCTCCGATCCCGCGTACGAGGAGATCATCGTGTGCCACTCGTCGGAATCGATGTCGATCACCCGCACCCCGGAGAGGTCGAGCCCCTCGAGCAGACTCAGGTGGGTGGTCTCGGTGAACACCACCTGGCAATCGGCGAGCAGGATGTCGCGGGCGAGCGCCTCGCCGCGCCTGGTGGTGTTCAGACCCGCAACCACCGATCCCGAGAACGCGGCCGCTCCGAGCAGGAGCGAGAACTCCGGCACGTTGTCGAGCAGCAGACCGATGTGCCGGGGACGCGACGGATCGAGAATGCTGCGCAGTAGCGCCGCGCGATCGTGGGAGAGCGCGACCTGGTCGCGCCACGAGACGAAGGAGTCCTCGAACCGCATGCCCCGGTCGTCGACCGTGTCGAGACGCCGGAGCAGTGTAGTAACGGTGTCGGGCATGATGACTTCCTCCGAACGTCAGGGCAGGGGAGCGTCAGGCAGGAGCGTCGGCGAGTTCCCTGCCGAGTGCACGCAACTGCGCCGTGGCCGATCCCAGCAAGAACTCGTGATGCTTCGCAACGAGGAAGTACCGGTGAACGGGATGGTCCTCGTCGAGCCCGACACCGCCGTGCACGTGCACCGCGGTATGCGCGACCCGATGCCCGGCGTCGGCGGCCCAGAATGCGGCGGTGCGCAGTTCCTGTTCGTGAGGATCGCCCTCGGCGATGCGGAAGGCTGCCTGCCACAGCGTCAGGCGCACGCCTCTGACGTCGATGTACGCGTCGGCCAGGCGTTGTGCGACGGCCTGGAAACTGCCGATGGGACGATCGAACTGGACCCGCTCGCGGGCGTACTCGGCGGTGAGTTCGAGCGCCCGGTCGAGGACACCGCACTGGTAGGCGGCCGATCCGAGAAGCAGGTGGTCGCGCAGCCGGGCTGCGACGGCTGCACCGTCGGAACCGAGAATGCGGTCAGGTCCGAGCGCAACCCCGTCCAGTGTGACGATGCCGGTGGACCCGAAACCGGTGGTCTGTTGCGGAGTGACGCTCACACCGGGATCGTCGGCGCGGACCAGGAACACCGCGACCCCGTCGTCCGTCGCGGCAGGCACGAGAAAGCCGTCGGCGACGGGTGCGGTGTCGACGACGATCTTGGTGCCGTTCAGCACGTGGCCGGAACCGGAGACGATGGCCGAGGTGGTGGGATGGAGCGGATCGTCGTGGATCTCTTCGGCCAGCGCGGCGGTGAGGATCTTCTCGCCGGATGCGGCTGGTGCACCCCACTCCTCGAGCTGTGACTCTGTGCCGAATTCTGCTATGACGGAAGCAGATACGACGATCGACGTCAGATAGGGGACGGTCGCGGCGCCGCGACCGAGTTCGATGAGGACGGCGGCCTGTTCGAGGGGGCCGAATCCGTCGCCGCCGACCGAATCGGGCAACGCCGCGCCGAGAACACCCGAGGAGGCAAGGGCATCCCACAGAGTGTGGTCGGTGCGATCATCGGCGGCATCGAGACTGCGCTGATGGTCGTTGGTGACGATGTCGGTGACGATGCTGCGCGTGAGTTCCGAGAGGTCCTGCTGCGCTTCGGTGAGGGTGAAATCCACGGTGGGCGTCCTTTTCTAGCGCTTGGAAGGCGGCAGGCCGAGTGCGGTCATCGCGATGATGTCGCGCTGCACTTCGTTGGTGCCGCCGCCGAAGGTGAGGATCAGCGAACTGCGATGCATCCGCTCGATGCGTCCGCGCAGCAGTGTGCCGGGGGAGTTCTGACGCACTGTCGCCGCCGGGCCGAGAATCTCCATGAGCAGGCGGTACGCCTCGGTGGCGAACTCCGTTCCGAAGACCTTGTTGGCCGAGGCAGGTGCGGGTCCGAGGGGGCCGGTGCCGGAGGCGATGTCCCAGTTCATGAGCTGGAGGTACTCGGCCTTCGCGTGCACCCGCGCCAGGTTGACCTGAACCCATTCCTGGTCGATCACGCGCCGCCCATCGGGAAGGTGCGTGTGCTGTGCCCAGGCCCGAACCTCGCGCAGTGCGCTCAGGACGGGGCCGGCGGAGGTCAGCGCGACCCGCTCGTGGTTGAGCTGATTGGTGATCAGGGCCCAGCCGCCGTTCTCCTCGCCGACGAGTGCGGAGGCGGGGACTCGGACATCCTGGTAGTAGGTGGCGCTGGTGTCGGGGCCGGCCATGGTGTGCACGGGCGTGTAGGAGAAACCCTCGGCGTCGGTGGGGACGATGAGGATGCTGATTCCCTTGTGCTTCTTGGCATCAGGATCGGTGCGTACTGCCAGCCACACGTAGTCGGCGTAGGCGATCAGGCTCGTCCACATCTTCTGGCCGTTGATCACCCATTCGTCGCCGTCGCGTACGGCGCTGGTGCGCAGTGACGCGAGGTCGGTGCCTGCCTCCGGTTCGGAATATCCGATGGAGAAGTGGAGTTCACCGGCGGAGATGCGTGGGAGGAAGTAGGCCTTCTGTTCGTCGGTGCCGTAGTGCATGATCGTCGGCGCGACCGAGTCGATGGTCAGGAATGGAACAGGCGCGCCGGCGACGGCGGCTTCGTCGCTGAAGATCAGCTGGTCCATCGCCGGACGATTCTGGCCGCCGAACTCTTCCGGCCAGCCGAGCGTGAGCCACCCGTCTTTGCCCATCTGCTGAACGACCTCGCGGTACACGTTGCCCGAGCCGTACTCACCGGTGGTGGCGGCGAGTGCCTCGCGTCGTTCTTCCGTCATCAGGTCTGCGAAGTACTCGCGCAGTTCCTCGCGTAGCCGTTGCTGCCCGGGGGTGTAGTCGATGTCCACGAACGCTCCTCCGTCGTCTCAGGATCCGACGAATCATTGCACAGAATTGTAACGCGTTCTAGTCTGAGTTCGAATGACTCCTACGGTGAGGAATGAGGTCCGGAGATGGATGTCGAGGTCGACTTCGACCGCTGTGAGGCCAACGGTGTGTGCGTGGGTATCGCACCCGACGTCTTCGATCTGAACGACGACGACGAACTGATCGTCGTGCATCCCGTTCCCGCGGGGAGCGAGGATCTCGTTCGTGATGCGATCGCGCAGTGCCCCCGCGCGGCGCTGTCCGAGGTTTCGGCAGCGACGAGCTGACGGCGAGTTCGCGGGTCTTGTCATAAACAGCAACAAGTTCTAGATTCCGGGGCGGCTTCGGATCCCCGGAGTGGACCACGGGTGAGGGCATCTTGGATGTCTTGCCCGACTTCGCAAGGGAGTGCGTGAATGAGTGCTGTCGGTAACGGTCGCGACGGGGATGTGTCGCTCGAGGGCAAGGTTGCGGTCGTCACCGGTGCCGGCGCGGGACTCGGACGCGCCGAAGCGCTCGGTCTCGCCAGTGCGGGAGCGAGGGTGATCATCAACGATCTCGCTCCGGGCGACGCGGTGGAGGACACCCTCGCGCAGATCCGTGCGCTGGGGGTCGACGCCGACTTCGTGCCCGGCAGTGTCGCCGAACGTGCCACCGCCGATGCGCTGGTGTCCCGTGCTGTGGATCGGTTCGGTGGGCTCGACATCGTGGTCAACAATGCCGGTGTCGTCCGCGACCGGATGCTTCCGAACATGTCGGACGAGGAATGGGACACCGTCATCTCGGTGCACCTGCGTGGCCATTTCCTCCTGTGCCGCAACGCCGCGGCCTACTGGCGTGGCAGGTCGAAGGAGATCGGTGGCCCGGTCTACGCGCGGATCGTGAACACCTCGTCCGAAGCCGGACTGCTCGGCCCCGAGGGGCAGGCCAATTACGGTGCCGCGAAGGCGGGCATCACTTCGCTCACCGTATCGGCGGCGCGCGGTCTGGCGCGGTACGGCGTCCGCGCCAACGCGATCTGCCCGCGGGCGCGCACCGCGATGACCGAAGCGGTGTTCGGGGATGCGCCCGACGGCGAGATCGATCCCCTTTCGCCCGATCATGTCGCATCGCTGGTGTCCTACCTGGCCTCTCCCGCGGCAGAGAACGTCAACGGCCAGGTCTTCATCGTCTACGGCCCGATGGTTGCGTTGATGGCAGCGCCGACCGTCGAGCAGCGCTTCGACGCCGACGGGCAGTGGACCCCTGCTGCGCTCGCTTCCGAACTCGGTGGGTACTTCTCGGACCGGGATCCGGGCAGGACGTTCTCGGCATCTGCCGCGCTCGCCCTGTAATTCGCCTCTAAGCTTCGTGGCAGGTCCGATCCGGACGCTCGTCCGGATCGGGTTTACTGCAACCGGCAGTGTCGGTTACTGTTGCACTCCGCGCGCCTCCGGGCGTCGGCGCCCGGCTCCGGCTGTGAAGAAAAGCAGCTTTCTCGATGCCGAAACAACATGGGAATCTGTTCTAGTTTTTCTGCCGGAGCAAGTCGATTTCGATGTAGCGGCAGCATGGCGTCGGCAATTCGGAAAGGTTGCCCGGTGATGCGCATTCTCATCAAAACCCCAGTGTAAACCGGCTTATGTCCGCTTGGGATCTTTGAACCCGCCCATGTTTTTTCGTCAGTAGCACCGACATTCCAACCGTGGAAGCGACGCATCTTTGACACGTGAACACGTTCTAGTTAATATGGCGCGGGTCACAGCAATACTGCTGCTGTGGCGTGGGGCAAGCACATCATCGAACGAAGGGGAAACGCGGTGGTAGACCTCTTCGAAGTCCCCCTGCGGGCCGTCGGTGGCTTGTTCGCCATGACAGGCGAGACCGCGCGTGCCGCCTTCGTCCGTCCGTTCCAGCGCCGCGAATTCATCGATCAGGCATGGTTCGTCGCCAGGGTCTCCCTGATGCCGACCATCCTCGTCGCGGTCCCGTTCACCGTGCTCGTCAGCTTCACGCTGAACATCCTGCTGAGGGAGATCGGCGCGGCCGACCTCAGCGGTGCGGGAGCCGCCTTGGGTGCTGTCACCCAGGTCGGGCCCATGGTCACCGTGCTCATCGTCGCCGGCGCCGGAGCCACCGCGATCTGCGCCGACCTCGCCGCCCGCACCATTCGCGAGGAGATCGACGCGATGAAGGTGCTCGGTATCGATCCGATCCAGCGCCTCGTCGTACCGCGGGTCCTCGCGTCCACCGTGGTCGCGCTTCTACTCAACGGACTCGTCTGCACCATCGGCATCCTCGGTGGCTTCGGCTTCTCCGTCTTCTTCCAGGGCGTGAACCCGGGCGCCTTCGTCAACGGCATCACTCTGCTCACCGGATTCGGAGAACTCATGATCTCCCAGGTCAAGGCAGGCCTGTTCGGCATGATCGCCGGACTCGTCGCCTCATACCTCGGTCTGAACGTCAGGGGCGGTGCCAAGAGTGTCGGCGACGCCGTCAACCAGACGGTGGTGTTCGCATTCATGGCGCTCTTCGTCGTCAATCTCCTCGTGACCGCAGTCGGCATCAAGCTCACGGGCGGATGAGGGGGCACACACGATGGCATTGATGACAGGCCGATTCCCCAGAACTACGCGACGACTCGGCAAGACGTCGAAATCGATCGACAGGCTCGGCGAGCAAGCATTGTTCTTCGCCCGCGCACTCGGCACCATGCCGCGCGCGGTGATGCACTACCCGAAGGAGACCGTGCGGCTGATCGCGGAGATCAGCATGGGCACAGGCGCGCTCGCCGTCATCGGCGGCACCGTGGTGATCGTCGGCTTCCTGACCTTGTTCACCGGCGGAATCATCGCCGTGCAGGGATTCAGCTCGCTCGGCAACATCGGAGTCGAGGCCCTCACCGGCTTCTTCGCCGCATTCATCAACGTGCGCATCGCCGCCCCGACCATCGCAGGTATCGGACTCGCCGCGACGATCGGCGCCGGTTCCACCGCGCAGCTCGGCGCGATGCGTGTCTCCGAAGAGATCGATGCCCTCGAGACCATGGCGATCCCGTCGATTCCCTACCTCGTCTCGACCCGCGTGATGGCAGGAATGATCTCGATCATCCCGCTGTACTCGCTGGCGGTCATCGCGTCGTTCATCGCCAGCAGGTTCGCGACCGTCGTGCTCTACGGGCAGTCGGGCGGCGTCTACGACCACTACTTCTCGACCTTCCTCATACCCACCGACATCCTGTGGTCGTTCGTGCAGGCGATGGTGATGGCGGTCGCGGTGATGCTCATCCACACCTACTACGGTTTCACCGCAAGTGGAGGCCCCGTCGGCGTCGGTGTCGCGGTCGGCAACGCGGTGCGGGCCTCGTTGATCGCGGTCGTGACGGTGACCCTCCTCATCTCCCTCGCGGTGTACGGCACCTCCGGCAACTTCAACCTGTCGGGATAGGGCGGCGCGCATGGATACTCCTTCGTGGAAGAAGAAGCTTGCCGCCTTCGGGTTGGTCGGGGGACTGGTGGCGATCGTCGCCGTGGCGCTGACATTGTTCGTCGGTGGCTTCACGTCGACGACACCGATCACCGTCACCTCGGCCCGGTCCGGGCTGGTGATGGAGACCGAGGCCAAAGTGAAATTGCGCGGCGTCGAGGTGGGCCGGGTCGCATCGATCGAGCACAGCCCGAACGGCGCCGTGCTCGAACTCGCGATGCAGCCCGGACAGATGGACCTGATCCCGTCGAATGCTCAGGTAGCGATCGAATCGACCACGGTGTTCGGGGCGAAGTTCGTCAACATCATCGTCCCCGACGACCCGTCGTCGACGCCGATGCAGGAGGGCGCGGTGATCGCGGCCGACAGCGTGACCGTCGAATTCAACACCGTTTTCGAACATCTCTCCGACGTCCTGGCGCAGATCCAGCCCGAGAAGCTCAACGCAACCCTCGGCGCGTTGTCCGAAGCGCTCAACGGGCGCGGGGACGAACTCGGCGCGACCCTCGTCGCGGCCGACGAGTACCTGGCCGAGATGAACCCGTCTCTGCCACAACTCGAATACGACCTCGAGGTCGGCGCGACTGTCGCGCAGCTCTACGCCGATGTCGCGCCCGATCTGATGACCACGATCGGGAATGCGACGGAGGTGGGCAACACCGTCGTCGACGAGCAGGAACAACTCGATCTGCTGCTGATGAACCTCACCGGTCTCGCCAATACTGGGCGGGACGTACTGGGGGAGAACGAAGCCCAGCTCACCACCGCGCTCGATGCCCTGACTCATACCACCACGCTGCTCGGCGAGTACTCGCCCGAACTCACCTGCTTCATCACCGGTCTCAACGATGCGCGGGTCGCGTTCGAGCCGATGGCGGGCACCGGTAAGTACGCGGCATTGACGCTCAGTACCAGTTTCATGGGCGGAGCGACCCCCTACAACCACGAGGAGGACCTTCCGGTGGTCGGTGCGTCGGGCGGCCCCAACTGCCACGGAATGCCGAATTTCGATCCGGTCCGAGACGGGAATGCGCCGTTCCTGGTGACCGACACAGCGACGGTCCCGTTCAAGCCCGCCACTGAGGCATGGATCCGGTACCCGACGATCTTCGGATTCCTGTTCGGCGACTACCTTCCGGCAGGGCAGTGACCATGAGGGAATCCACAGTCAAGTTCTCGATCTTCGCCCTCGTCATGGTGCTGGTGTTCGCCGGCCTCACGGTGGTGTTCAGCCAGGCACGCTTCACCGGAACAGAGGACTACCACGCCACATTCGACGACGTATCAGGGCTCGAAGCAGGCGACAAGGTGCGTATCGCAGGAGTTCAGGTCGGGTCGGTGACGGGCGTCGACATCGGGGACGGCAATCACGCCGAGGTCGATTTCAATGTCGACTCCAAGCACACACTGTTTGCGAGCACTCGCGCGACGGTGCGTTACGAGAACCTGGTCGGCGACCGCTATCTCGAACTTCTCGAAGGACCCGGCAGTCTCGACATCCTCGCTGCGGACGGCAGCATCCCCCTCGAACAGACCGAACCCGCCCTCGACCTCGATCTTCTGCTCGGCGGATTCAAGCCGCTGCTCAGGGGCCTCGATTCCCAGCAGGTCAACGACCTGTCGGGTGCGTTGCTGCAGGTCTTCCAGGGGCAGGGCGACACCCTGGTGTCGCTGCTCGGCTCCACCAACTCGTTCACCAACTCGCTTGCCGACCGCGACCAGTTGATCGGCGACGTCATCGACAACCTCAACGGCGTTCTCGGGACGATCGACGATCACGATCGTGAGTTCACCGAGACCATCGATCAGCTGCACAGCCTGGTCGGCGGACTCGCCGACGACCGCGACCCGATCGGCGCTGCCATTCCGCAGATCGCCGCAGGTACGGCCGATCTCGCTGCACTGCTGCAGAACACGCGTCCCGACCTCCAGTCGGTGATCGCCGAAACCAACCGCACCATGACGCAGCTCGACATGGGAGAGGACGACATCAACACGACACTCTCGCGGCTGCCGTCGGACTACAAGAAGCTGATCCGCGTCGGTGCGTACGGAAACTTCTTCCAATTCTTCCTGTGTGCCAACACCTTCAAGCTCTCGGGACCGGACGGGACGACCATCCGATTCACGACTGCCGCACAGACGACCGGAAGGTGCGCGAAACTCGAATGAGCGGAATACGAGAACCCGACACACTCAGGATCGGCGCGGTCGGTCTTGCGGTGTCCGTCGCGATCGTCGTGGCAGGACTCCAATACGACCAACTGCAGTTCCTGTCCGGTGGCCTGACGTATTCGGCCCGGTTCGCCGATGCCGGCGGTCTCGTGTCCGGCGACGACGTCACCCTCTCCGGCGTCGACGTCGGTGCGGTCACCGACGTCGCCCTCGACGGTGATGCCGTGCTCGTGACCTTCAGGATCCGCGACGGCATCGGCCTCGGCGACGGCACAGGCGCCGACATCAAGACCAACACCGTGCTCGGTGCGAAGTCCCTCGCGGTGCGTCCCGGCGGCCGGGGTGTGATGCGACCGGGTTCGGTGATCGCCCTCGAACGCACCAACTCGCCGTACTCGCTGACGGACGCCCTCGGCGATCTCACGACGACCACGTCGGACCTCGACACCGACCAGATCAACGAATCGCTCGAGGCACTGTCGGATACGTTGCAGGACACACCGCCCGAGATCCGCGGGGCCCTCGACGGCATGACACGCCTGTCGCAGTCGATCAACGCGCGCGACGAATCGCTGTCACAGCTTCTCGCTCGCGCGGAGGGTGTCACCGGCATCCTGTCGGAGCGCAGCGATCAGGTCAACGAGCTGATCGTCGACGCGAGCTCGCTCTTCGGTGAGCTGAGCCTGCGGCGCGACGCCATCACCGAACTCATCGCGAACATCTCGTCGGTGTCGCGGGAGCTGACCGGCCTCGTGCAGGACAACCAGGCCCAGATGGGACCGACGCTCGAGGTGCTCAACAGGGTGACCGAGAATCTGCAGGCGAACAAGGAGAACATCGCCGGTGCTCTCGACGGGCTCGGTCCCTACATCAGCGCTCTCGGCGAATCCGTTGCGAGCGGACCGTTCTTCAACGCCTACGTGTCGAACATCCTCCCGGCGCCGTGGTGGAAGGCCATAGTGGACAGTCAACTGGCACCCGACCTGCTGCCGCAGGATCTACAGGACGTGATTCCGAAGGAACCGCCGTCGATCAAGAGGGATGGCGAATGAACGCCCACACCACACCCGCCGAGAGCGCGGCCCGCGGCCGACCGAAATGGCTCCTCCCTGCGATCGCCTGCGTCGTGGTCATCGCGCTCGTCGCGGTCGGACTCGCAGTGTTCTCCGGACTGGGTAAACGAACGATCCATGCCGAATTCCTCTCCACGAGTGGCCTGTACGAAGGCGACGACGTGCGGGTGCTCGGGGTGTCGGTCGGGAAGATCACCGATCTCGATCCCGGCGACGAGATCGTGCGAGTAACCATGCAGGTCGACGACTCGGTCGATGTCCCGGCCGACGCCAAGGCCGTGATCATCGCCCAGAGTCTCGTCTCCGCGCGGTTCGTCCAGCTGACACCGGTCTACTCCGGCGGAGAAGCGATCGCCGACGAAGCGACGATCCCGGTGGAGCGCACCGCATCCCCCGTCGAATGGGACGAGATCAAGACCGAGCTGATGCGGTTGTCGGAGGCACTCGGACCGGAAGAGCTCGACCCGCAGGGTTCGCTCGGACGGTTCATCGACACCGCCGCGGAGAACCTCGAGGGCAACGGTGCGACGATCAACAGCACCCTTCGGGAACTGTCCGACACGATGCACACGCTGTCGGAGGGACGCACCGACCTGTTCGGCACTGTCCGTAATCTGCAGGCCTTCGTGTCGGTGTTGTCGCAGAGCAACGAGCAGATCGTGCAGTTCGGCGGTCGCCTGGCGTCCGTGTCGAATGTGCTGGCCGAAAGCTCCGACCAATTGGGAGTCTCCCTTTCCGATCTCAATATCGCCGTCGGGGACGTCCAGCGGTTCATCCAGGACAACCGCGCAGGGCTGACCGAATCGGTGGAGCGACTCGCCGACGCCACCGAGGTGCTCGCCCGTAAGCGCCCCGAGATCGAACGTGTGCTGCACTCCGGCCCGACGGCGCTGTCGAACTTCTACAACATCTACAAGCCGGCCCAGGGCTCGCTCACCGGCGCACTCGCCATCAACAACACGGCGAACCCGATCGAGTGGATGTGCGGGTCGGTGGGTGCTGCGGCGAATGCGACGTCCGAGCGCAGCGAAGAATTGTGCCGACAGCATCTCGGTCCGGTCTTGTCTTCGATCCAAGCCAATTACCTTCCGGTCCTGGCAAATCCGTTGGCCGGTGTCCAGGCGTTCCCCGACCAGATCGAGTACTCCGAGCCGGGGCTCGAAGAGGCGTCGGCCGGGCGTGGAACCGCTCCGGAACAGCCCGCGATGCCTGCGTCGCCGCTGGACAGTGTGCTTCCGGGGCTTCCAGGGATCACGGTTCCGGGCGATCTCGGGTCGCTGCTGCAGCCGGGAGGAGGACGATGAGAATTCGGAGCAGAGCAGTGCGGTTCGCCGCAGCGGCAACGACGGTGGTCGCGGCGGCCACGCTGTCCGGGTGCGAATGGAACGGGCTCAACTCCGTTCCGATGCCCGGTGCGGCGGGTCGCGGCGCCGACTCGTACCAGGTTCAGATACGAATGCCGAATGTCACTACGCTGACACAGAATTCGCCCGTGCGAATCGACGACGTCACCATCGGTTCCATCGAGAACATCGAGGTCGAGAACTGGCACGCGCTGGTGACGGTGTCGCTCGAAGGAGACGTCGAGTTACCCGCCAACGCGACCGCCCGCATCGGTCAGACGTCGCTGCTCGGATCGCAGCATCTCGAATTGGCGGCGCCGACCGCCGAGCCTCCGCAGGGCCGGCTCGAACCCGGCGACATCATTCCCCTCGAGCGTGCGGGCGCCTACCCCACGACGGAACAGACCCTCTCGTCGCTGTCGCTGGTACTCAACGGCGGCGGACTCGCGCAGATCAACGACATCACCACCGAACTCAATGCGGCCCTTGTCGGGCGCGAGGATTCGATCCGCAATCTGTTGCCGCGTGTCGACGAGCTGGTCTCCACCCTCGACACTCAACGCGACGACATCGTGTCGGCACTCGAGGGTATGGATCGTCTCGCGTCCACGGTCGACAATCAGAACGAGACGCTGGTCAGAGCATTGGAGGAACTTCCTCCCGCGCTCGAGGTACTCGCAGGTCAGCGGCAGAACCTCACGGCGGCGATGACGTCGCTGGGAGAGATGAGCACGGTCGCGAGCCGGCTCGTGGAGAACAGCGGTGAGGATCTGAAGACGAACCTGCAGGCGCTGTCTCCCACGCTACGTGCGCTCGCCGATTCGGGTAGTTCGCTCACGGAGGTGCTCGGTGTGCTGCTGACCTACCCCTTCCCGCAGGCGGGGATCGATCAGGTCATCCGCGGCGACTACGCGAACCTCGCGATGACCATCGACCTGACTCTCGAGCGGCTCGACCTGAACTTCCTGACCGGAACCCCACTGGCCGGACGACTGGCGGGCCCCGAAGGCATCCTCGGTACGGATGCAGGACTCGCAGCACAGGCGGTAGACCCGTTCCAAGCGCCGCTGGCGCCTCCCCCTCCGGCGCCGCAAGGCACGGAAGGGACGGTGACCATCCCGGGCATCGGCGAAATCAAGATTCCGGGACTGCCCTGGGAGGTGCCGACACCATGATGCTCACCAAGTTCGTCCGCATCCAGCTCTCGATCTTCGCGGTACTCACCGTGATCGGGCTCGTGGTGATGTCGTTGATGTACGTGCGTCTTCCACAGTTGGTGGGTATCGGTCAGTACAACGTCACCGTCGAGCTCCCGTCGACCGGTGGGCTGTATCCGCATTCGAACGTGACGTATCGCGGAAACGCCGTCGGCAAGGTCACGAGCGTGACGTTGTCGCCCGGCGGTGTCGATGCGGTACTGGCCATCGATTCCGACCAGAAGATTCCCGCCGACGTCGATGCCGCGGTGCGCAGCGTCTCGGCGGTCGGCGAGCAGTACGTCGACCTCGTGCCGCACGAAGGCGCATCGGCAGATGCTCATCTCGCCGACGGCGACGTGATCCCGGTCGATCGGACCACGGTTCCGCAGGAGGTCGGTGCGCTGCTCGATCAAGCGGATGTTCTGCTCGCCAGCATCTCCGACACACGATTGCAGACCGTCGTCGACGAGGCATTCGACGCGTTCAACGGGACCGGCCCGGAACTGCAGCAGCTCCTCGACTCCACACGGCTTTTCGTACAGGAGGCCTCGGCGAACTCGGGTGAAACGCGCAGGCTCCTCGACGAGCTCGGGCCACTACTGGACACCCAGGTGGTCACCAGCGATTCGATCCGATCGTGGACCCGCGACATGGTCACATTCACCGACCGACTCCGTGAGAGCGACCCGGACATACGTTCCGTCATGGAGAAGGGTCCCACCGCTGCTGCGGAGGCGGAAACTCTTCTGCAGGAACTGCGCCCGACGTTGCCGCTGCTGCTCGCGAACCTGGTGAGTGTCGGTGAAGTGGGCGTCATCTACAACGCGGGAATCGAGCAGATCCTCGTGCTGTACCCGCCGATGACGACCGCGTTGATCACCGCTGCGGGCGGCGGCCCCGCCGAAGACGGTGCGGTCGTGGACTTCCACCTGCAGTTGCACGACCCGCCGCCGTGCCTGTCCGGCTTCGTGCCTCCCGAAGAGTGGCGAAGCCCGGCGGACACGTCGATGGTGGACACGCCCGACGACATCTTCTGCCAACTGCCGCAATCGGATCCGAATGCCGTACGCGGTGCACGGAATGTACCGTGCATGGAGTACCCGGGGCGACGTGCGCCGACCCCCGACATGTGCCGCACGGGTTACACGCCGGGTTACACGGACAATCCGTGGCGGGGCCCGCCCACGCCGGTCGCATCGGAGAACGACATGCCGACACCGGCTTCGCACACGGAAAACGGTGCCGACGAAGTTCCGGCAGGCGTGACCGCGCGACGGATCGATCCGGATACGGGCACGTACATTGGTCCGGAAGGCAACGTGTTCCGGCACGCCGACCTCGGAGATGGAGCGAGTTTGGAAACTTACATGAAGGCGCAGCAGGGCTGATGGCCGACGACGAAGAGAAGAAGGATCCCGAAGCTCCGGTCGAATCGGACAGTGCCATCGAACCGGACAGGGCCGTCGAACCGGACAGGGCCGTCGACCTGACGAAGGCGGACGGACCTGAACGGCATTCGGAACCTGAGCGCGTAGACCCGGCTCCCTCTGCGAGTCCGCGTTGGGCGAAGCTCGTCACCGTCGTAGCGTCGGTACTGGTTGTCGCGCTCATCGCGGCGGGGGCGTGGTTGCTGTTCGAGAGGCAGTCCGCCGCCGACCGCAACGACCGACGCGAAGAGTATCTGCAGGCAGCACAGCAGACCGTCCTCAACCTCACGAGCATTCGAGCCGAGACCGCCGATGCCGACGTCAAGCGGCTCATGGAAGGCGCGACCGGAGACTTCAAGGCCGAGTTCGAAGGCCGAGAGGGACCATTCGTCGAGGTCGTGCAGCAAGCGGGGGTCACGACCACCGGCGAAGTGCTCGAAGCGGGTATTCAAACCGAGGACGGGCCCTGCACGGCATCGCTCGTGGCGTCACGGGCGATGGTGAGCAATGCCGATCAGACCGAGCCCGCACCCCGCGATTTCCGACTCCGGGTGACGATCTGTGACGAGGAAGGCCGCTTGTTGGCATCGAAGGTGGAGTTCGTGCCATGAGTGATGACCGGAAGGAAGACCCTGTGACAGCTGTGGACGCCGACACCACCGACGCCGAGACCAAGACCGCCGCCGGGAGCGTGTCGGATGTCGAGCCGTCGAAGTCGCCTCTGCCGCTGATCGCCGGTGCCCTCGGTGTGGTGGCGGTGGTGTTCGCGGTGCTCGTCGGCTGGTTGGGCTACGGCACGATCCAGGATGCGGCCGCCGAGTCCGCCCGGACGGACGCGGTGGCCGCGGCGCAGGAGCAGGCAGTTGCGATGCTCGCGTACGACTTCGAGAACGTCGACGAGCAGACCGCGGCCGCGGCCGACGGACTCACCGGCGACTTCCGCGACGAATACATGAATCTGATGCAGAACATCATCGCGCCCGGCGCGAAGGAGAAGTCGATCAGTGTGCAAGTGAACGTGCAGGCGTCGTCGGTGGTGTCGGCCGACGCCGATCACGCAGTGACGCTGCTGTTCCTGAACCAGATCACCACCAGTTCGGAGAATCCGGAGGCGGTGAGTAGCGGAAGCCGGGTGCGGGTGGAACTCGAGAACCAGGATGGGCGTTGGCTCGTGAACCGGTTGACTCCCATCTAGAACGCGCGGTCAGTTCGGCTCGCCGGTCTCCGCAGGCGCGACCAGCGCCGGTCCGGCGGCCCCTTCGTGCGCGAGCGCGTCGAGGAACGCGTGGGCCCATCGATCCACGTCGTGGGTGAGCACCTGACGACGGAGGGCCCGCATCCGCTTGCGGCCTTCCTCGCGGGTCTGTGTCAGTGCGGCTTCGAGCTTGTCCTTGACGTCTTCGAGGTCGTGCGGGTTGCACTGGTATGCCTGTTTCAATTCCTCGGCGGCACCGGTGAATTCGCTGAGAACCAGCGCTCCGCCCAGGTCGCTGCGACACGCCACGTATTCCTTGGCGACGAGGTTCATGCCGTCGCGCAGGGGAGTCACGAGCATCGCGTCGGCTGCGACGAAGAACGCGATCAGGTCTTCGCGGGGGACCGGGCGGTGGATGTAGTGCACGACGGGGCGGCCGACTTCGGCATACTCGCCGTTGATGCGGCTGACGACCATCTCGATCTCGCCGCGCATCTGCACGTACGACTCGACGCGTTCACGGCTCGGTGTCGCGAGTTGCACCATCACCGTATCCGCGGGGTCGACGCGACCTTCGGCGATGAGCTCCCGAAGTGCGTCGAGCCGGATGTCGATGCCCTTGGTGTAATCGAGCCGGTCGACGCCCAGCAGGATCTTCGTCGGGTTGCCGAGTTCCTTGCGGATGGCCTTGGCACGCGCCCGGATTTCCTTGCTTCGAGACTGCTCGTCCAACGTTCCGGACGCGATCGAGATCGGGAACGCTCCCACCCTCACGGTGCGGAACCCGACCTGCACGACACCGAGTTTGGACCGCACACCGACCGTCCCGCGGGACGTCTGGTGTCCGGCGAGGCGACGGGCGAGGTAGAGGAAGTTCGTGGCGCCGCCCGCGAGATGGAAGCCGATGAGGTCGGCGCCGAGCAGGCCCTCGACGATCTCGGTGCGCCACGGCATCTGCATGAACAGCTCGACCGGCGGGAACGGGATGTGGAGGAAGAACCCGATGGTGAGGTCGGGCCGCAGCATGCGGAGCATCTTCGGCACCAGCTGGAGCTGGTAGTCCTGGATCCACACCGTCGCGCCCTGCGCGGAGGCCTTCGCCGTGGCTTCGGCGAATCGCCGGTTCACTTCGACGTAGGAATTCCACCATTCGCGCCGGTACTCCGGGCGCACGATGACATCGTGATAGAGCGGCCACAGGGTCGCGTTCGAGAAGCCTTCGTAATAGTCGGAGATCTCGTCTGCACTGAGCGGTACGGGGTGCAGGACCATGTCGTCTTCGACGATGGGGTCGATGTCCGCGTCTGCGACACCCGCCCAGCCGACCCATGCGCCTCGGTTGCTGCGCAGGATCGGCTCGAGCGCGGTGACGAGACCGCCGGGACTGCGTTTCCAGCGTGTCGTGCCGTCCGGTAGGCGTTCGAGGTCGACCGGGAGGCGGTTCGCCACGACCACGAAATCCGATTCGGTGAACGTGTCGGAACCTTGGCGTGGTATCGCCTCGCCAGTCGTCACATCGTGTCCTCTCCGCCTGTGGTTCGTGTGATCAGTGCTTGTCGACGGGGGCGATGCCGAGCATCGACAGGAGCATGCGGCACTCATCCGCATCCTCGGCGTATGCGGCGACGACGCGCTGCGCCTGGCGTGCGGTTTCGTCGGCGAGGGGTTCGAGATCCTCGTCCGCGATGTCTTTCGCCGTGGGTTCCGCGGCCATGATTATCCTCCCGGGGTGACTGCTGTGAGCAGGCGCTCTACCTGACTCTATGAGAATTGGACACCTCGACGCCACCCGCCTTCCGCTGGACCGAGTTCGGTACCTGGACCGGGCGGGGCGATGACCCACCACGGTACGGTGTATCGGGAGTTGCGCCACCGCGTCGACGCGTGGCGCTGTTCGCTATTCGCCGAGGAAGGTTTTCATGCCCATCGCCACGATCAACGGAATCCCACTGAACTACCAGGTCAAGGGTTCCGGCGACCTGGTCGTCCTGATCATGGGAACCGGCAGCCCCGGCCGTGTGTGGGATCTGCATCAGGTTCCTGCGCTGGTGAAGGAGGGGTACCGCGTCGCGACGTTCGACAATCGCGGTATCGCACCGTCGGGGGAGAGCCTCGGCGGTATCACCATCGAGGACATGGTGAAGGACACCGCGGGTCTGATCGAGTTGCTCGGAGGGCCGGCGCACGTCGTCGGGACGTCGATGGGTTCGCGCGTTGCGCAGGAACTCACACTGGCCCGGCCGGATCTCGTGCGAAAGGCCGTGTTCCTCGCGGGGCATGCTCGGATGGATCACTTCCAGATCATGCTGACCGAAGGTGAGCGTCAGCTGTACGACAGTGGAGTGGAACTGCCCGCGAAGTACAAGGCCGCGCTCACCGCGGTGATGAACCTGTCGCCTGCGTCGCTGGCCGACGAGAACACCGCCCGCGACTGGCTCGACGTGTTCGAATTCAGTGGTGGTCGCGCATCCCCGGGTGTGCGAGCCCAGCTGGGGATGGATCGCGAATTCGATCGCCGTGCTGCCTACCGGGCGGTGCGTGTGCCGTGTCTGTCGGTCGGTTTCGCCGACGACCGGATGATTCCGTCGTACCTGTCGCGTGAGGTCGCCGATGCGATTCCGAATGCTCGGTACGAGGAGATTCCGGACGCCGGTCATTACGGGTACCTCGAGCGTCCGGAGGCTGTGAACAAGCTCCTGTTGGACTTCCTGGCCGACTAGAAGCGGCAGTAGAACGCGTGGCAAGCGCGGCGGAATCCCTATGGGGTTCCGCCGCGCTCGTGCATTTCCGGGCATTTCGGGAGCGGTCGGGATGTGTCCGATCGGAGATCCCCACGGAGCGGACTTCGCTTGGTACGCTCCCCGAACCAAGGTTAGCCTGAGCTTTGTTCAGGGGGTTGAGGCGAGCCGGCTGCGGGCATCTTGCCCCCGACAACGGAAGTTGAGTGATGATCGACCGATCCAGCACATTCACCGGTCAATCGGAGGTGCAGGGCGACCCGCACGGGGAGGTCTTCGACCTCGTCGGTATCGGTTTCGGACCTGCGAACCTGGCGTTGGCCATCGCGATCGAGGAACACAACGAAACCTCTCCGCGCGACGAGGTTCGCGCGTGTTTCTTCGAGCGTCGTACCGAGTTCGCATGGCATCCCGGAATGCTCCTCGAAGGCTCCACCATGCAGATCGCGTTCCCCAAGGATCTGGTCACCTTCCGCAATCCGACCAGCAGCTACAGCTTCTTCTCCTACCTTCATGAGCACGACCGGCTCGTCGACTTCGTCAATCATCAGACGTTCTTTCCTACCCGGCTCGAGTTCCAGGATTACCTGCAATGGGCTGCTCGACGGGTCACTGCCGAGGTTCGCTACGACTCAGGCATCGTGTCCGTCGAGCCTCTGCGCAACGCGCGGGGAACCGCGGACCTGTTCGCGATCCGTGCTGCCGACGGAAGCGTCGTGCATGCTCGGACGGTCGTGATGGGTGTCGGCCTGCGGGCCCGCGTTCCGGAGTGGGCGAGCGAGTCGTCGCGCTGCTTCCACAACCACGACTTCCTGTTCCACCTCGAGGAGATGCCTGCGCCGGTCCACCAGCGATTCGTCGTGGTCGGTGCCGGTCAGAGTGCTGCAGAAGTGGTGCAGTACCTGCACACCAACTACCCGCAGGCCGAAGTCCACAACGTCTTCGGCCGGTTCGGATACAGCCCCGCCGACGACAGCCCGTATGCCAACCGGATCTTCGACCCCGAAGTGGTCGACGAACTGCACGGAGCCCCGATCGAGGAGCGCGAGCGTCTCCTCGCGCTGCACAAGGGCACCAACTACGCGGTCGTGGCGCCCGAACTGATCGAAGCGTTGTACGCAGCCGAATACCGGGAGCGGGTGCGTGGGCCGCGCCGCCTGTTCATGCGTCGTGCATCCGAGGTGGTCGCGGCCACGGAGACCGCCGCGGGCATGGAAGTGGAAATTCGTAACAACCTGGGCGGCGTGTCCGACACACTGAAGTGCGACGCCGTCGTCCTCGCGACCGGCTTCGAGCCGACGCAGCTCGGCTCGGTGCTCGGAGATCTCGCGTGGGATACCCCGGTGCCGCCGGTGGCGCGCGACTACCGTCTGGAGTTGCCGGACGACGTCGCAGCCGACATGTATCTGCTGGGAGGGACGGAGAAGACTCACGGTTTGACCGCGTCGCTATTGTCGAATGCGGCGGTTCGGGCGGGAGAGGTCCTCTCCTCGGTCCTCGAGCGCCGGTTGCGGGAGCAATCGGTGGAGCACGCAGGGATCGGCGAGCTTGGTAGAATACCGAACCAGCACACCTACGCAACAAGTGAGGCGAGATGAGCACGAATCCATTTGACGACGAAGACGGCCGCTTCTACGTTCTCGTGAACGACGAGGAGCAGTACTCGCTGTGGCCGACCTTCGCCGAGGTCCCGCAGGGGTGGCGGGTGGTATTCGGCGAAGAGTCGCGCGCCGCATGCGTCGAGTACGTCGAGCAGAACTGGACCGATATGCGTCCCAAGAGCTTGCGCGACGCGATGGAGGCCGACCAGAAGGCCCGCCAGGGTAGCGCCTAGGAACTTCTTCTACATTCGACGAGAGTCACGCAGCCGACGAAATCGCTGCGTGACTCTCGTCTTTTGTGTAGGCATCGGTGCGGTGGAGAGCGGTGACGTCGGAAGCGGTCCTGTGCCGTCGAACATGGGTAGGGCCCCGGTGGTGCCGTCGATGACCGGGATCGGTCCGGTCGTTGCGGTGGCGCTGGGGCGGTCCTCTGCTTCTTCCCGGGCCGTCCGCGACCCGGTTCGACGCATCTGCGGCCGGCGCAACCCGCTCGCTGCGGCGCCGAGGAGAAAACGAGGATGACGTGTCGTGCGGGCGAGCCACTCACCCAGGGTCACCCCCGCGGCGAGGGCGCACCCGATGCCGAACGCCGAGAACAGCGCCGTCATGCCGCTGGTGACCTCGTTGCGCAGCATCGCGTACAGACCCCGGTACAGGGCCAGACCCGGCAGCAGGGGAGTGATACCGGCAACCGCGACGACCAGCGGCGGGATCAGAGCGCGGCGAGCCATCAGACCACCCGCGAAGCCGATCACCGTCGCGGCTGTTGCCGACGAGACGATCGGACCGAGGCTCAGCCCCAGCGACAACTGGTAGACGAGGGCACCGGCGGCGCCGGCAAGTGCCGCCACCGTCAGTGCCCGGCGCTCCGCATAACAGGCCAGGGCGTAGAACAGGGCGGCCGCGGCACCCGCAGTGACCTTCGTAGGCAACTGAGCCAGATCGGGTAGCGCAGCGTAGGTGATGAGGGGAAGCTCGGCTCCGAACACTTCGGCGATGCGCAGCGTCGTCGCCACGCCCGCGATGATCCCGCCGGTCATCATCAGCAACTCGAAGAACCGCGCAGATGCGGTGATCGGTGCGCCCGTGATGGCGTCCTGCACCGAGCCGACCAGAGAGAGGCCGGACAGCAGCACCGTGACGCCCGCCGCGATGATCAGTCCCGGCGAAATCTCGAAACCGAGCGTTTCGCGGAACCCGTACAAGGTGATTGCGGGGGCCGTCGCGATGATGCCGCCCATCACGTGCTGGAAGAAGAACGGCAACCCTGCACCGTTGAGAAGCCGGTTGGCGCGGTCGATGACGAACGTCGACCCGAAGGCCACCAATGCGACGAGGAACCCGCCGCCGAGCAACACGGAGATCGCCGCGGCCATGCCCGACCATGCGACCGTGGCGACCCAACGGTTGTAGGGGTGAGGCGCTGTGGTGAGCGCCATGAGTTCTTCGTGGGCCTGCGCCGGAGAGATCGCGTCGCGTCGGATTCTTCGAGTGAGGCGATCGACCGCGGCCAGACGCGTGAAGTCCATCGACCGGTACTGCACCACGCGCATGCTGCTCGCCGGAGGCATCGTCTGTCCGCGATAGGCCGACAGCACGATCGAGTTGTACGTGACGTCGACGTCGCACTGGGCCAGTCCGTACGTCGCGGCGACGAACCGTACCTGTTCGGCGGTATCGATCGCGCCGGTGCCCGCGGCGAGCAGAACTTCACCCACGCGGACTGCGACATCGAGGGCTTCGGCGACCACTGCGTCGTCCGTCAGATCGATCGGCTGGAGCGGCGCGGGTGCGGCGGTGACCGCGTCGATCGTCGCGCGGCGCTTCCCGAAGATCAGATTCGCGGCGTCATTGAGGATGTTCACCGGCGACCGTCCACAGCGAACTCGTGGCAGGCAAGGGTGAAACGCATGGGACCCACGGTAACCACACAGGGTGGATGTGCGCGGCGAGTGTGACGCACTATATGATGGGCCGCGCTCGAGATGCCTCCTTAGCTCAGTGGTAGAGCACTCGCCTTGTAAGCGAGCGGTCGTCAGTTCAATCCTGACAGGGGGCTCGGGACTGTTTCACGTGAAACAGCAGGTCAGGGGCCGATTCCGGAGACGGGGTCGGCCCCTTTCGCTGTATTTGGACCCCGAATGGACGCGGACGCCTCCAGTGCGTGTGCCACATCGTCGAGATCGTCCTCGAACAGGGCCGCGTAGGTGTCGAGCGTCATCGCCGCCGATTGGTGGCCGAGGGACCGCTGGATGGCCTTCACGTTCGCTCCGGCCGAGACCATCAGGGATGCGGCGGTGTGGCGCAGGTCGTGGACCGTGACGCGGGGGAACTCGCCCCGGAGCTGGCATCGCCGGACCGCCCCCGATAGCCACGAGTCGTGCGCGGAGGGTGGCCCGAGGAAACCGCCGGTCTGGGATGGCCATAGCAGGTCGTCGCGGGCTTTGCCCTCGCACTGCCGCGCCAGCGCTTCGGCGACGAACCCGGGCATGACGACCTCGCGGGACTTGTGGCCCTTGAGCGTGCCGACCCGGCCGTTGACGGCGTTTCGCTCGAGTCGCACCCGTCGCCGCAGGAAATCGATATCGCTCGGGCGCAGGGCGGCAGCTTCACCCCACCGGAGGCCGCAGTAGGCGAGCAGCAGGACGAGCGAGCGGTAGCGCTCGGGGGCTTCGTCGGCGAGGTGGCCGACCTGCTCGTGCGATAGGAATACGTGACGTGGCGGAGGCTTGCGGGGTAGACGTACCCCCCGCGCCGGGTTCGACGCCAGCAGGCCATCCCGGACGGCGTCTTCGAGTATCCGCGACAGCACCGAATACGCGGTCTGGACGATCACCGGCCCCCGTTGGGCGGCGATCTGGGCTACCCACGCCTGGACATCGGTGTATTTCACCTTCGACACCTGCACCCGCCCCCAGGATGGCTCGACCCAGATCCGCCACGCACTCTCGTAGGAACGCCAGCCGGACGGCTTCATGTGGCCGCGCTGGCGTTCGAGCCAGGCTGGCCCCAACGACCCGATGGTGGCTCGTCCCGCCGAGGTGGCGACGAACGCGCCCTGGGCGATCGACACCCCGAGGTGGTCGGCCCAGCGTTGGGCGTCACGTTTGGTCTGAAACCCGCGTTTGCGGGAGGTCGTGTTATCGGGCTTCCGGTACCGCACTTCCCAGCGGTCGCCGCTGCTGGTGGCGTACCGCCGGACGCTAGCCACGGCGAAGCTCCTGGACGAGCTCGCCGACGAGGTTCCGCGTCACATTGCCTCGTGCCTGGGCCCCGGGGCCGGACCGGGCGTCTCGCTCCTCGGTGAGCGTCCGGCCCCACAGCCGCTGGGCCGCTGCCACGACCTGCGCTATCGGGATGTCGAGCTTGCGCGCGGTCCGCTCCTCGGCGAGGCCGATACGTGGCTCCGGCTCGACCCAGCGCGACGCGACTCCGCCCACGAGGGCCCCGGCGAGTTCCTCCGGCTCGAACCGGAGGACTTCGTTCACCTGGACGGGCCCCTCGGTGGCCAGCAGGTCCGCGACCGACACCGGGGGCCCTCCGCGTAGCTGGCGCAGGCTCGAGAGCGTGGCCGCGACGGCGATCACGGTCGGCAGGGCGAGACCGACCCGGCCGTGTTCCCAATCGGACCAGCGCCCGACGGACCACTTCAACCCGTGTTCCCGCGCGGTCTGTGCGGCCAGCTCCAGCGGTATTTCCATCGCGGTTCGCTCCCGCCGGGTGGCGGCTCCGAGTACGTCGCTCAAGTCCATGCACGGGATATTACGCGACGTTACCGGAAACCACGGAACTTGACGTCACGTGGATTACCGTGTTTCCATATTTCCGGTAACGCCGCTCCGGCGGCCCCACTTCGAGAGGAACCCTCAGATGAACACCGAAGCCCGCAAGACCCAGACCGCAGCAGTCCGCAAGGCTGGCCAGTTCGTCAAGACCACCACAGCGTGGCTGGCCTCCGGCTGGACCGAAGCCCGCCACGGTCGCCACCAGGCCGCGATGGACTGGGCCACCGGAGCCCGCGACGAGGCACAGGCCGCCCTGCGTCTACTGGATGGCATCTACACCCGTACAGCCGTCGCCCACCGGAACGCCGCCCTCGACATCCTGGAGCAGGTCGCCGCGATCTACGCGGCCGTGGCCTCCTCGACCGACCCCGTCGCGGCCGAGGTCATCGACGACATCGCCGCCGGAGCCACCGAGGTGGCCTGGCTGAACGGTGACGCCTCGAGCCTGGGAACCGCCGCAGATGGCCGGTCCGCCCTCGTCCAGAAGCTCTCCGGCGGGCGGTTCTGCTGGACGATCTTCGACACCGACGGGAATATCACCGAGACGGGCCAGACCTACGGCCGGGAGTCGGCCCGTGGAGCGGCTACGGCACGCCTCCGGGCGTCCACCCCGGCCGAAATACCCGCCCCTGCACCGGAAGCCCAGGACGTGGCTCCGGAGGCATCAGACGATACCGCCGACGCCGACGACCTCGCCCAGGCGTGGGCCGAGCGGGTCTCCCAGCGCTACATCGACGGGGAACGCGGGCTGATCCGGGAGCAGGTTGGAGAGCTCGAAATCGACCTCGCCATCGACCAGGACCGCGACCTGTGGGTGGCCTCCGCGCGCCGGGGCGACGACCTGATGGCGGAGACGTTCGCGCCCCGGCTGGGTGAAGTGATGCTCTGGCTGATCCGCCAGCTCGAGGAGGAGGCCACGACCGCGTACGAGATCCAGTACTGCTACCGGGGCCGCTGGTTCACCGAGGAGGTCAAATACGCGGGGGCCGAGGCTGACCGCCGGGTGGACCAGCTCCGCCAGCTCTCGCCCGAGCGCAGTTTCCGGGTCCTCGTGCGGTACCCCGCGTCCGTAGACGTCTGATCCCTGCACCCGAGGGCCGGGGGTGTCCTTAGCACCCCCGGCCCGCCACCACCATATCCACCCCCCCGAAGGAGTTCCCGTGAGCACACTCGCCACCCCGTCCGAGGTCGCCCGCTATCTGGGCGTGTCAGTCGGTTCACTCGCCCAGATGCGCCACCTCGGACGCGGACCCGCGTTTACGAAGATCGGTTCCCGCGTCCGGTACCGCTGGGCATCGGTCGAGTCGTACGTCGACCAGCAGACCCGCCAGCAGACCAGCTAGACCCCGCAACACCAACGAAGGAGAAACCATGTCCGAGAACACCGCCCCCGCCACCATCGATTTCGCCGCCGAAATAGCGGCCAGGTACGCCGAGATGGAGGTCAAGTACGGGCCCTGCTTCGACGACGAGGACCCGAACGCCACCGAGTGGATCGAGGTCTCGGACGCGGTCCGCATTCGAACTAACGACTGCCTGGTCGAGGCTGACATCCTCGGAACCGAGTTGACCCTCGACGCGGAGGGGGCACACACCCTGGTCGACGGCCTGCAGGTGGCTCTGCAGCGACTCCGCGCCGCCGAAGTGATCCCCGCGCTCGTCCTCGGTCCGGACGCTGGCTGATCTTCCGAGCACGAGACCCGCCCCCGAATGCCGGGTGGCGGGTTTCAGTGTCTCCGAAGGCAAAGGAGGGGGCGTTGCTGTATCAGTCGCCGAACGAGTAGTGCACGGAGCCACCCACCGACGCCCCCAACAGGCGATGGTGTTCGTCCGTGAACAGGAGTGCCGCATCGGGGTTCGACAGCGTGCCGGACTTCGTCCACGGACCGATGCCCTTCGCGTAGGACACGTGACCTACGAGGGCCGCTGTGGTCAACGCACCCCGGACTACTTCCAAGGCCACGAGGCGGGCAGACGGGCTATCGGAAGGTGTATTCGGCGCGATCTCGAGGATGCGCTTATTCGCGGCTTCGAGCAGCAGCGCGGCTAGCTCGGTTTCCTGCGCGGACAGCGGACGCCACAGCGCGACGAACTCGGACGTGGTTAAGAACTGCATATTTCCTCCTTGGATACGACGACGCCCCCGACTCCGGGGGTGGAGGCGGGGGCGTTGACGAAGGGGCGAATGGATCAAACCATGTCGTCCCTCGGCGCATCCGCAATTTTACTACAGGTGTAGTGGACGACGAAATCCGATGTGGCACAACGGATCCCACTTGCACCCATTACGTGACCTGGTGTTGACTTTTTCGTGGGGCCACTCCGGACCCTTACGAGACAGGAGCTTTCGATGACCGAACCCACGGTCGAGATCACCGCAATCGAATACGCCCAGCTCGTCCACGACGCGGCCCTGTGGCGTAAGTGGCGCGAGCGTCGGAACGAGCAGGAAGCGCGGCGCAAGGCCCGCAAGGCCGCACAGCAGGTGGCCGAATGACCGCCCCGACGACGAAGAAGCGCGGGCCGGGCTACTACGGCTACCAGGCCGCGCGAGGGCTCCGGGTTTATCTCAATAAAGCCGAGGACCAGGGATGGCCCGGCGCGCATATCAAGGCCGGGGGCGTCTGGATTGATGCCGAGTTCGCCGAGGATGGCGACCTGCTGCTCCAGATCGAGGGTGGCCCCACGCAGCGACTCGAGTTCGAGGACGCCCTCGAAGCGGTCCGGCAGGCCGCGATCGCCGCTGCTATTTGTCGACTCACCCAACCCGCATAGAAGAACCCCCGTCCTGTGGCATCAGGTCGGGGGCCGAAACGGAACCTTGGTGGATGGTCACGTCACACGACCAGCCTACCGGGTTCAAGACCCGAAGGACCATTACTATGGCGTTCTCAACCCACGCTCCTCCGCTGGCCGAACGCGGTTTCCGCGTTGTGCCGCTCATCCCGAGGACCAAGCGTCCCCGGTTCGCGAACTGGCTTAACGTCGCGACTTCCGACCCTGAGACAGTCGAGCGCTGGAGCCGTCAATACGGGCACTGCGGGGTGGGTCTCGTGCCCGCATCGCAGCTCGTCGTCGACATCGACGACCCCGTCCCCTTCCACGAATACCTCGCCGAACGCGAGGTCACGTTGCCCCCGACCTGGACGGTCGCGACCGCGCGGGGTGAACACCGGTGGTTCGCCCTCCCAGGCGAAACCAGCCTGCCGAACACGAAGATCCCGGGGGCGGACGTCAAGGTTCGAGGTCTGCTGGTCGGGCCGGGTTCGACGCACCCGACCGGAGTGGTCTACCGCGTCATCGACGACCGCCCCCTCGCGCCTGCTCCCGAGTGGCTGTTGAGCGACCTCGCCGAGCGTGCCGCACGTCGGCAGGCGGTCCCGCAGCAGGGAGCAGTGGGGGGTGCCGCTGGGGGCCGGAAGAGCGACTCCCGCCGGGTTATCGGCCGGGTCCACGCGGCGCGCGCTGGGGAGCGCAACGACATTGCATTCTGGGCGTTCTGCAGGGCCGCAGACGAGCGAGACGAGTCCTACGTATCCGGAGTCCGTGACGCGTGCGCAGCGATCGGGCTGGACGACGACGAGATCGAGACGGTCGAGCGCTCCGCGCGCCGCCGGACGGGATGGACCAAGTGAAGATGCCCGGTAACGACGACGACAACGTCGACCCGCTCGACGAGATCCTGGATTCCGGCTCCCGCGTCATGCTCGACGATTCGCCGCTGTCCGGGTTCCTCGCCCGTCGGCTCGTCGAACGCTACTGCTTCGCCCCTGGCCTGGGATGGCACCGGTGGACCGGAAAGGTCTGGGCGCGCGAATCCGAGGAGCGCATGACGAAGGTCGTTCAACGCGAGTTCGCGCGGCTCTGGACTTCGGAGGCGTTGACGGCCGATAACGATCGCCGGAAACGGCTCTCGTCCCTGCTCAACGCGGGGAAGATCCGGGCCGTGAAGCAGCTCCTGCGCGGTCTGCTCCTGCGGGAGACCTCGGGGTTCGACTCGCTCCGAGAAGCGCACCTGCTCAACGTCCAGAACGGGGTCGTCGACCTGCGGACTGGCGACCTGCGGCCCCACGACCCGGACCTGCTGTTTACGAAGATCGCCGCAGTGGACTACGTGCCGGGGACCAGTCATCCCGATTGGGACGAAGCGCTCGGGGCGTTGCCGGACGATGACACCCGCGACTGGCTACAGCTGAAACTTGGGCAGGCGATCACCGGGCATCCGCCGACCGACGACATCATGCCGATCCTGTGGGGCGGGGGCGCAAACGGCAAGTCGACGATCCTGGCCTGCCGGTACGCGCTCGGGACGTTCGCGGGAGTCGTCCCGGACCGGGTCGTGCTGGCGCGCCCGAATGACCACCCGACCGAGCTTATGGTCCTTCGGGGCTTGCGGTTCGCGGTCCTCGAGGAGCTGCCCGAGGCGGTGCTGTCGGTGCGCCGGTTGAAGCACATTCTCGGGACGTCGCAGATCACGGCGCGGGAGACCGGGGCGAACAACGTGACGTGGGACGCGACGCACACCCTCGTGGTGTCGACGAACTACCGACCACGGGTGATGGAGACCGACCACGGGACCTGGCGACGGCTCGCGCTGGTGGCGTTCCCCTTCCGGTTCCGCAAGCGGTCCCAGACGCTCGAGCGGCCCGAGGACCGTTACGGCTCCGAGGGCCTGCGCGAGCGCATCGAGCGCGGCCGGAAGCAGCGCGAGGCGGTCCTCGCCTGGCTCGTCGAGGGAGCCGTCCGGGTGTACCAGGGTGACGACGAGCAGCAGCTCCCGGAGCCCTCGGCGCGGGTGAAGGCCGACACCCGGGAGTGGCGGGGGACCGTGGACCTCGTCCAGCAGTTCATCGAGGAGCGACTCGAGTTCGACGAGGGGTGCGCGGTCCTGTCCACCGACCTGTTCGCCGCGTTCACTCGAGGGCTCGGGACGACCGGCAACGCCGAGTGGACGGACCAGACTTTTACGGACCGTTTTTCGGCCCACGAGGCCGTACTCGACCAAGCCGCAGTGAGGAAGGAACGCGTCCGGAACGCCGCGCGGCTCCGGCTCTCGCGACCGACGTGGAACCACGACACGAAACCCGTCACGGGACGTCGGACGGTCTGGCACGGACTGCGTTTCCGGGCCCCCGAGGATGGTTAGTCCGCCCTAAATGGACAGGGGTGGACAGGGTTCCAAGGTCGTCTTTTAGTGACTTCCCGTTTTAAAGAACGACCTTTTAACCCCTGTCCACCCCTGTCCACCCCCTCCGACCTGGGGCGGAGCAATCACCCCCAGGACCTACAGGAGCAGGGGTGGAGAGCCGACCCCCTTCCCCACCACTGCTCCCGTCAAGCAACCACGAACCCCACAGGAGACCGCATGACCGACTACTCCGAAGCGCAGCTAGAAGCGCAGGGCCGACTACGCGAACGAGCGACATTCCGCGACGACTGCTGGCTCTTTCCGACCCCCCGGGGGTGCGACTACGGCCAGCTCTCGTTCCGCTCCCGGCGGTGGCGCGCCCACCGGCTGGCGTGGTTCGCCTGGTTCGGTGAACCCTCAGGTGGCTACCGAGTTTCGCAGGACTGCGGCCACAGCGCGTGCGTCAACCCGGCCCACCTGCGCTGCGAACGCGCAACGAGCCGCGTGCAGTCCGGCCGGGAGCCGGTCGCGTGGACGACTGAGAACCTGCGGGCACTGCTCGGTAGCGGCGACGTGGTGTTTACCCCGACCTGCTGGGTTTGGCGCGGGAAACTCTCGACGTCCGGACGGCACCCGCAAGCCCGCGTGGCTGGACACCGAGTGGAGGCGTACCGCGCGGTTTGGGAACTCTACCGGGGTCCGATACCGCGCGGCCAGGTGGTGAACCGCGACTGCGGACGCCGGAACTGCGTTAACCCCCTGCATATGTCGCTCTCGTCGTTCGCGGAGACGAACCGCAGGGGCAACAGCCCGTCGGCGATCAACGCCCGGAAACGGCTTTGCCCGGAGGGGCACCCGTACCCGCCATACGAGCCTGGCGAGACTCGGGTGTGCGCCATCTGCCACCCGGACGCACCCCAGGAGCGGACGCCGAAGACCCACTGCCTCAACGGCCACCCCCGGACACCGGAGAACCTCTACGCGGTCAAGCTGGGGGGCTCGCTGGCGTGTCTGGTCTGCCGGAAAGAGCGTGAGAAGGCCCGCTGGCAAGACCCGGAGTTCAAGGCGCGCCAACGGGAGTTGGCGAGGGCGCGTCGGCAGACTCCAGAGGGTCGCGCCAAGGCCCGCGAGCACGAGCGTCGGAAGCGCGCGCGTCGCAAGGCCCGGAATGCCCAGTAACCGGGGCATTACCCCACTACTAGGGGTCCCCCCTTCTTATGGAGAGAGAAAACGCCAATTGATTTAAACGGGATTGGCGGTGGGGGGTATCTCGATAGCTCCGGAGCCACTCCGCCCCAGTAGAACTCGTCCCCCTGAACCTGAACACCTCCCGAATCCTCGCGTCACGTTTCAAAGGAGCGCAGATGGCAAACCAGCGGCTCGACTTCCGACCGTACGACCTACCGGCGGAGGCCCGAGTGGCCCTGTGGCTCCGCGACGAACTCGAGCGCGGCGTCCGTAGCCCGGCCGTTCCGATCGTCTTCGACGCGGACTTTGCCCTGAAGTACGGCTGTCCGGACGAGGACACGCTCGACCGGGCGATCGCTCAGGTGGCGAACCCCGGCGAGAACTTCGAGCAGCTCTACCGGCGCGTACTCGAGTGGACGGAGCACGTCCAAGCCTTCGAGGCCGACCCGCTCTATCGCGTCAAACAGAAGCGCCGGAAACGCCCTCGCCCCCACGGAAATACCCCCGGGCGCTCCTGATCGCTCCCGAGGCAAACGAAATACCCGAACGACCCATCTACGAAGGAAGACACCATGAACCTCAACCCGTTTAACCGCGACGACCGCGATAACAACCCCCTCGGCCTGGATGGCGACCCCGACGAGGTCGATATCGTCGCGACCTGCGCGGCGCAGCTCCAGATGAAGAACCCCACGGTCCGCGTGTCGATCGAACTCGACCCCGAGGGTGGCCGGATGGATACCGGGGTCGGCGAACACCTGTCGTGGCTGGAGGACGTCGAGGAGGCCGAGGAACTCGAGGATGAATTCCTGGGCGTCACCGAAGACCAGGACCTCGGCCCGCGCTCGTGGGGTATCGACGACGAGGACGAGCTGTGACCAGCCACGTAGTGGCCGGGGTGCTGCTCGACGCCGATGATGCCCGGTTCCTGGCGCAGGTCCTCGACGCCACGGGGCCCGTACTCGCTCGTGGCGGTGCGAAACTCCCACCACGGGCGGTGGCACTGGCGCGGTTCCTCGCTGACGCCAGCGCTGATGCGGACGCCAGCGCACCAGTTCCGGCCGACCCTGGGCTGGTTTCGTTGATCCCAGACGCCGACCCATTCGTGGACTCGGCTACGGCAGCGGCCCACCTGGGTTGCACGACCTCGAACATCCGCGACCTGTTGCGACGCGGACGGCTCCAGGGAGTACGCCACAACGGTCGGTGGCTGGTCGACGCAACCAGCCTCCACGAATACACAAACAGGAGTTCCGATGGCAAACGCTAACTTCCTCGTCCCCTCGCTCAACGAGGGTGGCACGAAGCTCACGGTCGAAATGGCCCTCAAGATGCCGACTACGATCCGGCAGCGCATCGCCGAGGTCGTCGCCCGCCGGACCATCGCCGGGGCGTTCTTCTCCGCGACCGGCTCGAAGGTCGAAGGCGGTGGCATCCTGCACTCGGTCCTGAAAGCCGAAGACTTCTACGCCTCGGACCCCGTGGACCGCGCCCCCGGCTCGGAGTACGAGCGCATCGACACCCCGGAGCCGACGTACGACCTGGCAAAGCTCCAGGACTTCGGCGGGTACTACGAGATCACCGACGAAGAGCGCGACCGGAACATGACCGATGTGATTATGGAGCGCACCGACACGGTTTCGAACTCGATTCTTCGGTCGCTGGATCGTCGCGCCATCGCCGCTATCGACGCGGCCGTCGCGAAGATCCCGGCGGGAGGTGGCATCGTCCCCGGTGTGGACGTGAGCGCGATCGAGCTCAACGGCGACCCCACCACCCAGACCGCGACCTCGGCCCGGTTCGAGGCGACGCTGTCGGCCCTGAACCTCTCGGTCGAGATCGACGAACTCGGGTTCGAGCTGGACACGCTCGTCCTGCACCCGAGCGAGAAGAGCCAGCTCGCGTTGGCCTACGGCAAGGACCTGTCCGAGCTGCTCGACGCGTTCGGCTTCAAGATCATCTCGTCCCCGCTGGTCACCGCCGGTACCGGGTACGCAGTGGCCACCGGGCAGGCTGGCCGCATCGGTTACGAGAAGGCCCTCACGGTCGAGTCGATTCCGCAGCGCGAACGCCGCACCACTCGGGTGCAGGCGTACATCGTCCCCGCGTTCGCCGTGACGAACCCGTACGCCGTGAAGAAGATCACCGGGATGGCGGGCTGATCATGAACGAGCAGATCAGGGCGGAAGCCCAGGACCGCGTCCACCGGGCATTGGCGGACGGCCGAATCCTCGGCTCCCGCGTCGAATTCTGGACCGCGCAGCTGACGCAGCAGAACGAGCTGCAACGGGAGCGAGCGGCCGAGGTTCTCGACGGCCTCGAGAACGGCCTGCCGGTCGGCGACTGGTTCGACTAACTGAAGACGTCCCGATGAACCGCTTCGCGTCGGTTCCGCTCGGGTAGCAGGGACGAGGGTTCTTACTCCTTCTTTGACTCGTCCCTGAGTAGTGCGGGATTCGTTACCCCGGCGACTGCAAAACCGGAGGTTTGAGTGGTGCCTTACTCCGGGTGCTGAAGACCCCCGGTCTGGACGCCGGGGGTCTTCGCATATCTGGACACGGTTTGGACCCGAACTGCCGTGATGTGGACGAATCCCGCGTTACTGGAAACCCTGTAACACCCGAGGTGGGGGCGTTTCTGGCCGCATCGCCGCAGGTCCGGCAGGCGGCGCGGGAGAGTTCAATCCTGACAGGGGGCTCCAGTGACGGGGCTCTGACCAGCCGAAATGGTGGTCAGGGTCCCGTCTTTTGCTATCCAGGTCCCGTGACGGGCTGCGCCTCACCTCATGCGTGGTGTGAGTTACGAGTTCACGAGTTGGCTGGCTCGTTGGAAGGTAACGTCGAGGATCGCACCGATATCGCGGACGGGGACGTTACGTTCGGCCAGGTCGTGGGCGAGCGCTTTGGCGTCAGCAAGGGCGCGGGCTCGAGGCGCAAAGCCTCGGCACGGTGGCTGCGGACGGTGCCCGGACGTCTCTACGGGCACGGGAACGCTCTGCGGTGGGGGATTCGGCTGGTCGCTGTGCACGAGACCGGAGGCTACCGGTCTGCTCCGACACCTCTGCGCGAGGAAAACGTCCTCACCAGGAGGTTTGGGGGAGACGGTGCGATAATGACAATTTTCGTCGGTCACGCCGCGCATACCAGGAGTGACAAACCCCCAGGTCACGAAAAAGCGCCCGATTTATCCTATTTCTTGGTTTCTATGCCACTCGAAGGGCGACGTGAGACTTCCCTGAGACTCTGCACGAAAATTTCAGTGGTGCGACCTGCGGTTTCGTCAGTGCATGTCAGTGGCTCTCGTCACGAGAATGTCAGTGGCCGCGGAGAGAGTCCGTCCCGGGGATGTCAGTGCGGTGAGCTGGGGTTTCCCTCCGTGGTAGTGGGCTTCCACTCGATGTTGGTAGGGGCCCGGTCCGACCAGGCTGGACGGGCGGGATCAGCACACGGCGTCGGGGAACATCCCGGGAAGGTTGAGGACGGCGGTGCTGTGGAGCCAGCCGTCGCGCCACGGGTGCAGGGCCGGCAGCATCAGCCCGCACATGCGGGCGGTGCGGTGCAGTCCGCCGTCCCTGCCGATCGCCTCGGCGAACAACCGATCAGCGGGTCCGGTGCGTGTTTCTTGGAAGACGACGGCGGCGTGCAGCAACGGTCTCGCCGGTGGTGGGATCACCCACACACCCAGGTCGGCCGGGTGACCGGCACCGCGGGTACCGGTGAAGATGATCGTGTCCCCGGTGACGGCGCACCGCTGAAGAAACGTCAGCTCCCGATAGGCGGCGCCGGTGAACAACACGGTGGCCAGCGCGGCGGCGTGCGCCGGGTTCGCGACGTGGGCCCGGATCCGGGCGATGACCTGCTCAGTGATCGGGGTGGTGCTCAGGCCCACCCCGACCATGTGGTTCAGGTTCGGCGGCAACGTCAGCGTCAGACCGTGCCGTTCGAACGCAGCCCGGGCACCGCGGAGCCGGATGAGGGTGTGGGTGCGGCCGGGACTGTCGGCCACGAGATCACCGAGGAGTCGGCAGAGGCCGACGGTGGCATGCCAACGGCGGGCCCGACCGTGCGGGATCGTGCCGTAGAGGGTGCGTAGGTGGGAGCGCTGCGCGGGCAGGTAGGCGAGCATCCGCTGCGCCAGATCGGGGGACCGGCCGCAGGTGGTCAACCGCCTGCCGGTCGTCTCGGCAGCGTGATGGTAGATGGCGGCGAAGCGGGTGTAGTCGGCGCGCGAGAGTACGGCGGCCGCGTCGAGGAGGAAAGTAGCGCAGTCGCTGTCGGGCACTGCGGGCAGTTCCGTCGTGTCCGTCGGCGGGCGGGTGTCGCGTCGCGGGGGAGCGAGACGGTCTGTGACGGCGGTCAGGTCGTCGGTGATGTGGTGGCGCACCCCGGCCGGCATCTCGAGGCGGGAGGTGAGCGGGTCGCGGCAGTGCCAGACGAGCACGAGGTGCAGCCCGGTCGTGGCGTAGCCGAAGCAGCCGGGTGTGCTGAGCGGTCGACAGTCGGTGGGCGCGCAGCACGATCAGGTGCCGGATGCCGTCGCCGTGGACCCATGCGGTCACCGCCCGCCACGCCGAGTCCGGGCCGGTCGCTCCTGCTGCCCCCGCTCGGTCGAGCGAGTGCCCCAGCGCGAGCAGCAGGTCGTGGGCCAGCATGACCGCGGTCGACATCCCGGGGGTGGGGTGCAGGGTCACCACCGCGGACGCAGGGTCGTGGGCCCGCAGCAGGGTGTGGGTCAGGTGTGCGTCGTCGTCCCGGTCGAGCAGCACGGTGACCGGGGTGAGAGCGGCGGCGTGGGCACCAGTGGGCGGGGACGTCGCGTCACCCGCTGCGGCCGGCCATCTTCGCGAACACCGAGCCGAGCACCTCGCGGTCGACACAGTCGCGGTCGAGGCGCTGCAGTGCACGGACGGTGTGCGCGGTGAGCTTGGCCCAGGACCGGAAGTTGCCGTGCCCGGCGTGCGCATCGGCGAAGGAGAGGACGTCCGGATCGATGTGCTCCCACACCGGGTGGAACGCCGGAATCACCCGGAGTATCTGTTCCGGGGTCATCCGACGGAATTCCTGCCACACGTACACCCGGCTCGAGAGCATCGTTCTCTGGGGGAACTGGACCCGTGGCGTGATGTCGTGTCGCTGACACTCCGGAGGGGTTTTGCGTCGGTTCTCTGGGGCGTGTAGCTCTGTGGCTCCGTAACGATCGAGAACGGAGAACGGAGTGGTGGTGCGAGCATTTTTGGTGAGGATGCCGTCGGGTGGCCGGTACTGGACGGTGATCGATGAGAACTATGAGGTGGAGCCGGTTGCCGACCGGTACTTGAGAGAGCTGCGGTTCGGGCGGGATCGGGCCGAGTCGACAACGAAGGCCTACGCCGAGAGTGTGTCGCTCTACCTGCGCTGGTGCGCGAGCACGAATCGGGAATGGCGCACTGCAGCACAGGAGTTCGGCTTGTTCATGGTGTGGCTGAAATACACTCCGGCCCGCGGTGGTGGGTGGGTGGTGATGGGGCCCGGGGCCGCACCGGTCCGCACGGAGTCGCGGATCAACAAGATTCTCGTGGCGACACGCGGCTTTTTGGTGTTCGCGGTGACGGCCAGGGAGGCACCGGGCGAAGTGATGGATCAGCTCTTCGAGATCGGTGACACCCGAGACCTGCCGACGGTGGCTCAGGGCGAGGCGAGTCGGCTGCGGTATCGGCTGCGCGCTCGCCACAGCCTGCATGAGCCCGAGACCAGGGTGGACCGCGCCAGCGACGCCGAGATCGTCGCGTTGTTCCGGGTCTGCCACTCAGCCAGGGACCGGCTGATCGTGCTGATGCTGTCGCGCGCCGGTCTGCGCCGCGGTGAAGCCGTTGGCCTGCGCCGCAGCGATCTGCACCTGCTGCCGGACAACACAGTCCACGACTGCCGGCTCCAGGGCGCGCACCTGCACGTGATCCGCCGAGACAACCCCAACGGCGCCTGGGCGAAATCGCGCCACAACCGGGCGGTTCCGCTGGACTTCCTCACCGTCCGGGCGATCGACCTCTACCTGATCGAACGCGACGCACTGTCCGCGGCCGCAGACTGCGACTTTCTTCTGGTCAACTTGTTCCGCGAGCCCCTGGGCGCACCCATGCCACCGGATGCGCTGAACGAACTGTTCGAGGCACTCAGCCGGCGAGCAGGGTTGCCTCGGTCGATTTCGCCGCATCAAGGGCGGCATGGCTTCGCCAGCAACCTCGCCGATTCCGGGGCGATGCTCGATGAGATCCAGATGCTGTTGGGGCACGCGAGCCCCACATCCGCCCAACCGTACCTGCATCCCTCGTCGGACCGATTACGCGCCGCGGTCGAGCGGGTGCCGTCTGCCCGGGGACTGCTCGAGGGACTCCGGTGACCGCGCGCAACGTGATCGCTGCCGCTGCGGTCCGCGACGACACCGATGAGATCACCGCAGAGTTGTGGGCTGCGCTCTCGCCGGAGCTACTCGAGCTGGTGAACTGGTCCGACGAACGCCGAGTGCTCAGATTTCCGCAACACCACCCGGTTCTGGGCTGGCGGGGTTGCGCAGTAGTGAACTGCGATCAGAGGGGTATGAGCCGCCATGGTTTCTGCAGCATGTGTCACCAGCGCTGGATGGCGGCAGGCCAACCACCACCCGAGGGGTTCAGTGCCGTCGAACGAGCGCAGGTTCGTCGACTGCGGGTGCAGCCGTGTTCTGTTGCCGGCTGCCGGCGTCCGTGGAAGACCGCGACAGCCGCAGTCTGCGACACGCACCACTATCAGCAACGATTCGTCCTCCAGCTGCCGTTGGCGGAGTTTCTGCACCATCCCCAGGTCGTCGGACTGCCGTCGTTCGGCCCCTGTGAGGTTGCAGCGTGCACGCGGGACAGGACCGGCACAGGCCCGTATTGCCACCTGCACATGCAGCGCATACGCGCACTGCGGAAGCAGGGCAAGATCCGCACCGGCGAATGGGACGAGCAGCACTGGCGTCGGACCCAGGGCGGGATCGCCGCCGATGGCGAGATCAGTGTGCGCGGCCTGCCCGATCGAATGATCGCCGAGTTGCTGTTCGGCCTGCAGCACCGGATCGCCCAGGGCGTGAAGACCACTGCCTCCACGCTCCGCAGCATCGGCGATGCCGCGCGACGGCTGGAATGCGGAAGTCTCGAAGAACTGGACCCGACGGCGGTAGGGGAGGGCGCAGCAAAGGTGCTCCGAGCAACGCTGCTGGCCTTGCATCGTCACCGCAGTCACCCGCACACAGAAAGACTCAAAAACGAGTGGGACGCAGTCATTTTCGGTTGCTCAGGGGGAACAGTGCGCTTCACAGGTCTCGCGCAACGATGGCTTCGCGAGGCGGCGAAAGCCTGGGCCCTCGACGATCTGCCGCGTCGCCGCGGATCCGGTGTCGCGGGCACCTGCCAGGCCAAGATCAACAGCCTGGTGCAGTTGTCGGAGAGCTTGCACCTGCAACGCCAGGACCACGGTGCCGATCCATCGGTCCTGAGCCGAACCGACATCACGGACTGTCTGAACCGGCTGGCGTTCTTGCAGAGGGAGGGGACCATCAGCGCCTACCAGCGACTGAACACGGTGCGGAATCTGCGCCGAATCCTGGAGCGGATGCGCACACTCGGCTTGACCCGCCCCGATCAACCACTGCACAGGCTTCCCGACGACTTCGCGGTCACCGTCCACGACTTTCCCGATGACCCCGAGGACACCGAGGCCGGCAAGGATCTGCCGGTCGAGGTCATGCGACACCTCTGCCAACACTTGGACCTGCTCGAGGCGATGGCCAACCGAGAAACCCGGGTCGGCGTCGAGTTGTTGATCGACACGGGGCGCCGGCCCGACGAAATCTGCCGGCTCGCACTCGATTGTCTCGAACGAGACGAGCAAGGAAGACCGGTCCTCGTCTATGACAACGTCAAATCCCACCGCCTGGGACGCCGCCTTCCCATCCACGAAACCACGGCCGAGTTGATCGAAGGCCAGCAGCAACGAGTCCGGCATCGCTACCCGACCGAGCCGATGGATCGGCTGAAGCTGCTGCCCTCACCGATCAAGAACCCGCACGGCGGGAAACCGCTGACCGGCGACACCATCTCCACCCGGCATCGCGAATGGGTCGATGCTCTCCCGGACATCCTGGTACCCAGCACCGACCACGTCGAGGGCAAGCCGACCAACAGGATGCTGCCGTTCGACAAGAAGAAGATCTTTCCCTATGTGTACCGGCATTCTTTCGCCCAGCGTCACGCTGACGCCGGCGTCGCAGTCGATGTCCTGATGGAACTGATGTCCCATCGCCAGATGACCACCACTCAGGGCTATTACCGCGTCGGGGACAAACGCCGCAGGGATGCCGTCGACCGAGTCACCACGATGCAGTTCGACCGGCACGGCAACCGCCTCTGGCGCGACGCCAGGGCACTACTGGACTCCGAGCACCTGCGCCGCGCCGTCGGCGAGGTCGCCGTTCCCTACGGCACCTGCAGCGAACCCGGCAACGTCACCGCCGGCGGCGGCGAGTGCCCGGTCCGGTTCCGTTGCGTCGGTTGCGCGCATTTCTCCACGGACGTGTCCTACCTGCCGGACCTGGAGGCATATCTGGCCGATCTGCTGCGCAGCCGGGAACGGCTGCACGCCGCGTTCGCCGCCGATGACTGGGCCAAGGCCGAGGCCATGCCGTCGGACGAGGAAATCACCCGCATCCGTCGCCTGCTCTCCGGCATCAAGGACGATGTCGATGAGCTGTCCGCCGAGGACCGCGCCCAGATCACCGAAGCTGTCAGTGTTGTGCGCCGCGCCCGCAACACCGTCGTCGGGCTCGGGTTACCGCGGGTCCGACAGTCTCTTCCCGATGTTCGCCCGGACAGGACTGACTGAGCATGACCAACACCATGATCCAAGGCCGGAAAGCCGACTCCGCACGACGACGGAAGCGAGTGACCGAGGCACTGAACACCGCTCACGAGGACGGCCGCGAGATCAGCGTCTCAGCGATCGCTCGCGCCGCAGGGGTCGACCGCAGCTTTCTCTATCGGCATCCGGACCTGCTCGCCCAGATCCACACCGCCCAAACCAGCCCGCCGCCGCCCGACGGGACCGCGGCGTCGGTGACGATGGCGTCGCTGCGGGCCGACGTGGCCAACGCCCAGGCCCGCATCGCGCGCCTGGCCGGACGCAACAAGCAGCTCGAGAAACGACTGTCCGAGCTGCTGGGCCACGACGCCTGGCGTGAGTCCGGACTCGGACCCCCGGTCGCGGTCGACCAGGTGCAGCGGCAGATCGTGGCCCTGGAACAGCAGATCGTCGAGCTGCGCGCTCAGCTGGAAGAACGCGATCAGGAGCTCGACGCAGCCCGGGCCACGAACCGGGAACTGATCGCCAGAATGAACAAACCGCACTGACAAGGAAGCTGGTGGGTGTTCCCGCGCGGGTCCCAGCAGAAGTCGGACATCCGCGTCGCACCACGTGGTCGGCGAAGGTCGACGTGCAACAAGGATTCTCCCCGATGGTCATCGGGTCCGCTGGATTCCCGGCGCTGCGGGCATCCTGCAGCCCGGGCCTTCCCGGCCGCTCTCGGGCACCCGCCAGTGATGCCACACCGACACCGCACACACCAGTTCGTGCACCACACCTGTCGTGATCTGTTACAGTTTGCCCGAGAGCCTCTGAGCTGCACAAACGTCTTCAGATCCGACATTCCTTCCGGGTTTCCCCCAGAGAAGCATCGGCTCCCGGGAGAGCACGTGGTAGCAGTCCCCGCCACCGACGAATACGATCGCGATGTCGGTGCGCCGGTCGTCCCACAGATGCCGCCAGTACTCGAAACACTCCCGCGACATCCACTGCGCCTCATCGCAGACCAGCACCCGGAACCGTTCGGCCAGCACGCTTTTAAGTGTCTGGTCGAACTCGATGGGCCGCAGTGGCGGTACCCCGGCGACACCGAGCGCATCGAAGGGGCCGCGCCCGGAACTGCACCCGGCATACCGTGTCCGCAGCGAGTTCGCGCAGTGAGGCGTTGACCGAGAACGTCTTTCCCACCCCGGCATCGCCGTGCACGCACATCATCGCCTTGGCGTCGATGACGTCGGCGATGTTGTCGCGGGTCAACATCAGCGCGTCGGTCACGACGGGAGGCGGCGCAGCTCCCGTACTCGGCTGCAGTCTGCGCGATCACGATCGCCGTCGGGTGGGACAGTCGATCGGCGTGGTGGGCGCCTCACCTTCCGCCGCCGCGCCCGCCTTGTGTCCCGACTCGAACCGTTGGTTCGGGGCCAGGATTTGTTCGCCAGGATGGTGATCCGGCCAGGACGGTCCGCGCCGCGGATCATGCCGTGAACGGGCGTGGTCGCGACGGTTCACGAACCGGGTCGACCTGCTGCGTCTGGTGCACAAACCGGCACCATGGATCGTCCCACCGAAGTGTCGAGGGCATCAGTTCTGTGCTGTATCTGCTTTCAGGGAGTCGATGGCGGCCTGCAACGCGGTGGTTGCGTCGTCGGCGACCTCCGCGAGTCCCGGCCGATCGGCGACCTGAACCATCATCTGCGGGTTCATCGCGTCGACCACCACCGTTCCGGGGGACTCGGGATCGGTGCGGACCACGACGTTGCAGGGGAGCAGGAGTCCGATCTGCCGGTCCACGGTCACCGCGCGATGTGCCAGTGGCGGATTGCAGGCGCCGAGGATGACGTAGTCCTCCATGTCCTCGCCGAGCTTCGCTTTCAGGGTGGCCTTCATGTCGATCTCGGTTAGAACGCCGAATCCCTGTTCCGACAGTGCTTTGCGGGTGCGCTCGATTGCGTCGGCGAACGAAGTGCGCAGGGTGGTCGAGAGTGCGAGTGTCATGAGTGTCCTGCTTTCTCTGCGGAGGGGGTGGGGGTCAAGCGAGAGCGAGGAAGAGCTTCTCGAGCTCGCTCTCGGCCATTTGTTCCTTGCCGTCCTGGGCCGTTCCGGTGAGGCATTCCCGTAGACCGCTCGCTATAATCTTGAATCCGGCGCGGTCCAGGGCACGCGAGACTGCGGCGAGCTGGGTCACGACATCTTTGCAATCGCGGCCCTGTTCGATCATCGTGATCACTCCGCCGAGCTGCCCCTGTGCGCGGCGCAGCCGGTTGAGTACCGAAGCGATGCTGTCTTCGTCGCCGACCATGGCACGTCCTTTCCTGGTTGTGTCGACCAGTGTACCCCCGGGGGTATCTTTCCTGGGTGTGAATTGTGCGACCGGACCTGCCTCGGCCGACGATGTGTGTGGCACCCACACGTGCGGACGCAAAGCCTGTCGGCCGGCAGGCTTCGGCTCCGCCGATGAGGCCGAGTTCGCGGGCGCAGTCGAATTCGTTGTTGACGGGAGCGACGATGCGTTCGGCATCATCGATGCGGCGATCGACGAGCGGTAGCCGGATGTGTAGTGCTCCCAGACCTCTCCCTCCGGGGGACCCCGTCGAGACGGCCGCAGTTCGTGCTGTGCGCTGCTGACGGAGCCGTCGAAGGCGGCGGTGATCGCCCAGTCGATGCTCGTGCCTCTCAGGCGCGAGATCAGGCCCGCGAGGCCGGTCGGCAGTGCACGGTCCGGAAGCAACCCCACGGCACTGCCCGCAAAGGTGGCCCGGAATGCCGGTGGCGGCAAAGATGCCTGCCAGACCTCACTCGACCTGGTGGACGCGCACTTTCTGCAGCGCCCCACTGCTGATGCCACGCCGACGACGGTCAGTGGGATCGAGATGGCCTGTCCATGAGCAGGATCAGGCAGAAGACTCGCGCCGGGACCGCAGGGTTCGATCTCCCTCCACCGAGCAGGATGAGCAGCACGCCGATGACGGCGCCGAAGCCGAGCGTGAGCGCAAACGTCATTTCGATCCTTTCCGTCGGGATGCTCTGGCAGTTGTACCCCGGACGGGCACGGTCGACCCAGTGTCGATGTCGTTCGCGCACCGGCACGGAACCGATCTCGGCTCTACCGTCGTTGCCGAACCACGCGGACTGCGACAGCAGCGAACGCGCCGAGCGCGGCGATCAGGAGTATCCCGGGACCAGGCATGTCTGCGACCCATCGTCCGAGTTCGACCTGCAGGTCGAACTGCTCGTCGACGCCCATCAGGCTGGTCAGATTTGCTGTCCCGTCGGTGACGAGGAACAGCACGCCGATGCCGACGAACAGCAGCCCCGAGATCAGCGAGGTGGTATGAGTTCGCAATGGGCCCAGCACAACGGGACGTCCTCGCAGCCAGGTGCGCTTGTGCAGATCGAACCGTTTCCACACGACGGCGAGTGCGAACAACGGCAGTGCCATGCCGAGGGCGTAAACGGCCATCAGCGTCGCACCGTGGAGTGGGTGACCGCCGGCGACCGCAATGGTCAGCACGCTCCCGAGCAGGGGGCCGGAGCAGAATCCCGCGAATCCGTACACGGCTCCGAGCACGAACACCGACAGGGCGCCGGAGCCGGTAAGCGAGTTCGCTGCTCGCTGCGCCGATTTCGACGCGAAACCTCCGCCGACAACGGTCATGATGCCGAGGCCGATGAGCACGATGCCGCTGACCAGGGTGATCCAGGCGCGATGCTGAGTCAGGAGCGCACCGATCAATCCCAGTCCGGCTCCCAGGGGCGTGAGCACCGCGGCCAATCCGGCAAAGAAGAGTGCGGTGCGTGTCGCCAGGCGTCCCATGCCGTCGAAGGCATACGCAAAGAACGAGGGCAGCAGAAGGGCCGAGCATGGACTGAGGAGGGAGAGAACGCCGCCGAGCAGGGCTCCGAGCAGACCGATCTCGGTCACTCTTCCGACCCGGCTGCTGCCTCGATGACCTGTTCGAAGACCCCGATCGGTTGTGCGCCAAGGACCGGGGTGCCGTTGATCACGAACGACGGCGTGCTCGATACGCCAATAGTGTTCGCCTCGAGCATGTCGGCGTAGATGTCCTGGTCCACGGACGGGCCGGCGGCCTGCTGGTCGAACCGACCCAGGTCTGGAACTCCGGCCGTCGCCGCGAAACCGCGCAGTGCCTCCGCGGTCAGGTCGGGATGTCCGCGATCGGGAGAGGCTGCATACAGGGCCGTCGCGTACTCCCAGAACCTCCCTTGTGCGGCAGCGGCGCGGCCGGCGCGGGCCGCAGCCATCGACTGCTCGCCGAAGATCGGAAGGTCGCGCCATTCGATGCGCAGAATGCCCTCGTCGACGTACTTGTCGATCAAGGCCGGTTCGGTGTCCCGGCTGAACTTGGCGCAGAACGGGCAGCGGTAGTCGGAGTACGCGACCATCACTACGGGAGCGTCCACGGAGCCGATCGCCAACGGGTGACCGTCGATGCGTCGGGACATGTCTCCGACCGGCCCGATCTGTGGAGTCGATGCAGGTTTGACTGTCTCGTCTGCGCCAGTGCGGTCGACGACGAGAAACGCGAACAGCACCGCCACGACGACGCCGAGAGCGCCGAGTAGCCACAGGTCTCGGCGTGAACGGGCGGATTGCTTCGTCGGGGTCATGCGTTCCTCCACGGTCGGTCGTCCCGGGGTGGGGCGATCACCCCGATCTACTAAGCCAGATAGTAGCTCGAGCTACTATCTTGCTTAGTAGATCGAGCCCCTTCCCTTCGACAAGGATCAGATGTGACAACCCCACGCGTAGATCGGCGCACGCGCGATCATCCTGCAGTACAGCAGATTCCGGATCGGGTCACGGCGGTGTTCCGGGCCGCTGCAGCAGGGGTGGTCACGGTCCTGCTCGTCGGCATACCGACCGACATCCTCGCGAACCCGTGGTTCGGCCGGGAGATTCCGGTGCGGTGGTGGGAGTATCCGGTGCTGGGAGCGACGGTGGTACTGACCGCCTTGTGGTTCGGTGTGCAGAACTCTCGCTCCGACGGGCCACGGGCGGCAACACCCGCTGCCGGCGTGATGTTGACCGTGTTCGCTGTGGGCTGTCCGATCTGCAACAAACTAGTGCTCGTCACGATCGGCGCGTCCGGAGCGCTCGGATGGTGGGCCCCGCTACAACCGATCCTCGCCATCGTCTCGCTGGCACTTCTCGCCGGCGCGGTTCTCTACCGGTGGCGCCAACGTCCCTGCGGCAACTCCTGTGAATCTCCGAGCGTGGCGATCACACCGTGAGGCAGGACGCGGTCACGATCCCGACGACGGAAACTCCAGTGATCAAGGCGGGAAAAGCGGAATAAGCCAACGCGAAAGGCCGGGTGAGCACGCAGTGGGGGAGACCGGAGCGACGAGCGGGAGCCAGCCACCGGAGCCGCGCTTCGAGAAAGCCGCCGGATGCTTCGTCGCGGACTGCCGCCTCGTGGGTCCGGGAGCACTGGAGCAACGAGTCTCGAACCGCCTCGTGGCCACAGGAATACGCGGCCCGGCGATCCGCTGCCAATTCGACAAGCACCCGCATCCGCAGCCCGCCCTGCCGGCACAACGGAACGAAAGGCAATGCGCTGCTCAAAGCACGACTGATCGCCACGAGCATGTGGTGGTGTCCGTGGATGTGCGCGTATTCGTGGTCGAGTACTGCTCGGCGTGCGGTCGGGTCTAGTGCCTTGAGCCCTTCGGTGGCGACGACGGTGCCGTCGCGGCCACCGATGCTGTATGCGGCGCAGGCTGCATCCCGCAGCCAGATCACTTCGCCGTCGGCGTCGGCCCGGCTCTCACCGAGAATGCGGACAAGGTTGAGATGAGCGGCGGTCTCGCGACGATGCCTGCGGTAAGAACGCGAGACCACTACGAGTATCCGTGTCAGGACTGCCCCGGCGACGACCCACAGTCCAGTCTCAAGATAGGGCAGCCACGGTAACAGTCCGTCCTCCCGTGCCGTTCGTACACACGCCACGGGCAAGGGCAGCCGGTCCAGCTGCAAGCCGGGCTTCGTGGCCACCGCCAGTGGTCCACCGGCCAGTGCGGCGACGAAGAGCACCTGCGTCGATATCCATGCGGTGAGCGCACCACGTGGATCCCGACCGGGGACAGTCAGACGCGCAAGCCACCGTGGCGCTGCGAAGCCGAGCACGAGCGCTGCCACGAACAGAGCTGTGGCAACGATCACGAGAGCGGTTTCCTACGGGTACGGTTCGTGGTCCGCCGCGCGGCTCGGCGCAGGATCCGGGATTCGTCTTCGGTCGCAGAACTGGCGAAATGCAGCATGACCTGCTCGGCGTTGCCCGAGGTTCGGAGCACCTGACGGAGAAGCTCCGCGGCGGTCTCCTCGCGGCTGCGGGTTGCCCGGTAGCTGTAACCCCGGCCGAGCCGGTTCCGCTTGACCATGTCCTTGGTGTGCAGATTGTCGAGGACCGTCATCACCGTCGTATAGGCCAGGGACCGTTCGGGCTCGAGCCGCGACAGCACATCGCGCACGCGAAGGGATTCGTCGCTCTGCCACAGCACATCCATGATCGCCGATTCCAGGTCGCCCAGGCCCATCAAGTCCGTGTCACCGCTTCCGTTCACTCCCACCGCCCGGGCGCGGGCCCGGCAGGGTTCCACTCTACGGTCTGTGCACCGTCGTCGACGACGGTGCACCTCCTTCAGCTCCGCGAACGGCCCGTCGGTGGCGGTGACCC